>CAUZWB010000171.1:0-5717 GCA_963583525.1 Verrucomicrobiia bacterium
CCGTTGCGGTTGCTCAATCCGGAGGTGGTAGTGCCGCGTTTGGAAAAACTGAATTCCGCATTGCGCGAGAAAAATATCTGGCGCGTGTGGGGCGCGGACCGCCGTTCTGAAGATGGCGCGCCGCTCAACAGCTCAGTGCTGATGGATCCCGACGGCAACGAGATTGCTTATTACAGCAAACAACACCTCGTGATGTTTGGCGAGTACGTGCCTTTTGGAGAAGAGTTGCCTTTTTTGAAAAAGCTCGCGCCAGTTGGAAACTTTGCGCGCGGCAAGGGGCCGGAGGTGTTTGATATGGGCCGCGCAAAGATGTCGGTCATCATTTGTTTTGAGGATGTCGTGCCTTCGCTCGCGCGCCGCGCGGCCACGCCGGAAGTGGATTTTTTGTTGAACCTCACCAACGACGGGTGGTTCGGGCAAAGCCATCAACAATGGCAGCACGCGCGCTCGGCTGCGTGGCGCGCCATCGAGACGCGCCGTCCGCTGGTGCGCTGCACTAACAACGGCATCACCTGTTGGATCGACGAGTACGGGCGTTTCCACGGCGTGAAGCCGCCGGTGCATGCGCCGCGCGTGAACATTGTCACCATCCCCCTCCGCGAAGGCCCGCGCGCGCCGACGGTTTACCAGCGCACCGGCGACTGGCTGCCGTGGGGCGCGGTGCTCGCCTGCGCCGTGTTGATTTTTCTGCGCTGCAAAAATGGCTCGGCTTCCGGCGCGCTTCCCGTTAAATGAACCGCACCATGTTCGACACCGTCCAAGCCCAACTCACCGAAACCGAAGCCCGACTGGCCAAGCTGCGGAGGTTTCTTTGACCTCCCGAATTGCGAAGCTCAGCTGAAAGCGCTGGAAGAAAAAATGGCGGTCGATAATTTTTGGGACAACCGCGAGGCGGCCCAAAAAGTGGTGGCGGAATGCTCCGACCTGCGCAAACGCATCGAACCGCTCCGCGCAGCCGAGCGGCAACTCGGCGATTTACAGGTGATGGCGGAACTGGGCGCGGAGGAGGATGAGGACACCCAAACCGCGCTCGCCGCCGAAGTGACGGCGGACACGGAAAAATTTATTGCTTCGCTTGATGTGCTCGAATTGGCCGCGTTGCTCAGTGATCCGAGCGATCGCTGCAATTGCATTCTCACCATCAACGCCGGCGCGGGCGGCACTGAAAGCTGCGACTGGGCCGATATGCTTTTGCGAATGTACCAACGCTGGGCCGAGCGCCGCGATTGGAAAGTGGAAGTCACCGACGTGACCACCGGCGAAGTCGCGGGCATCAAAAGCGTGACCGCAATTATCTCCGGCGAAAACGCCTTCGGCTATTGCAAGGCCGAGCGCGGCGTGCATCGGCTCGTGCGCATTTCGCCTTTCGATTCCAACAAACGCCGCCACACCAGTTTTGCCAGCGTGGATGTGATTGCTGAAATGGCTGACGAAGTGGCCATCGAGATTGATCCTTCCGATTTGCGGATCGACACTTATCGCAGCGGCGGCAAGGGCGGCCAAAACGTCAACAAAGTGGAAAGCGCCGTGCGCATCACGCACTTGCCCACCGGCGTGGTGGCCGCCAGCCAAAACCAGCGCAGCCAACACCAAAATAAACACACGGCGATGAAGATGCTGAGCGCCAAACTCTACGCCAAGCGCGAGGACGAAAAGAAATCCGAAATGGAGCGGTTTTACAGCGACAAAGGCGCGATCGGTTGGGGGAACCAAATTCGGAGTTATGTTTTTCAACCGTACCAAATGGTGAAGGACTTGCGCACCGGCATCCAAACCGGCAATGTGCAGGCGGTGATGGACGGCGAGTTGGACGAATTTGTGAGCGGCTGGCTGCAGGCCGGATGCCCGACCAAACGTCTTTCAGGAAGTGACGAAGAAGATTGAGCGAATGAACATCCTCGATGAAATCGTAGCGCACAAACGCACCGAATTGGAGGCGTTGCCCGAGGCGGAGGTGACGCTGGAATCGTTACGCGTGCAAGTGGCGGAGCGCGGTGGTGTGCGGGATTTTGCCGGCGCATTGGCGCGACCGCGCGTGGGCGATGTGGGTTTGATTGCCGAAGTGAAAAAGGCATCGCCTTCGGCGGGCGTCATCCGCGAGGATTTTGATCCCGTGGCCATCGCACGCGAATACGAGGCGGCGGGTGCGAGTTGTCTTTCGGTGTTGACGGATGAGAAATTTTTCCAAGGGTCGCCTGAGTTTTTGAAACAAATCCGCTCGGCGGTGAACTTGCCGTTATTGCGAAAAGATTTTGTCATCGACGAACGCCAAATCGTCGAGGCCATCGAGTGGGGCGCGGATGCGGTGTTGTTGATCGCGGCCATTCTCGATGACGCGCAGCTCGGCCACTTCCACGCGCTTGCCACCGCGGCGGGCTTGTCGGCATTGGTGGAGGTTCACGACGAAGAGGAACTCGACCGCGCGCTGGCGCTCAAGGCGCCGCTCATCGGCGTGAATAATCGCAACCTCAAAACATTTGAAGTGAATCTCGGCACCACGGAAGCGCTCGCCGCGCGGATGGATTTGCGGCAAACGCTGCTCGTGGCCGAAAGCGGCATTCAATCGCGCGCGGATGTGGAGCGGCTCACCGCGTGCGGCGCGCGGGCGGTGCTCGTGGGCGAATCGCTGATGCGCGAGGATGACATCGGCGCGAAGATGCGCGAGTTGGGAGGGCAACGATGAGCCAACCGTTGCGCGTTTTAATTATTGAAGACTCCGCCTTGGACGCGAAGGTGCTCGTGGGGCTGCTGCAAAATGGCGGGTACGAAATTGACAGCGAACGTGTGGAGACTGCGCCGGAATTTACTGAAGCCCTTCAACGCCGACCGTGGGATATCATTTTGGCAGATTACAATTTGCCGGAGTTCAACGGGCCGGAGGCGTTGGTGCTGTTGCAACAGAGTGAGCGCGACATTCCGTTCATCGTCATCTCCGGTGGCATTGGCGAGGATTTGGCGGTGCAAATCATGAAGTCCGGCGCGCACGATTATTTGATGAAAGGCAATCTCGCGCGGCTCGTGCCGGCCGTCGCCCGCGAGGTGCGCGAGACCCGCGAGCGGACAATGCGCCGCGAAGCCGAGAGCGCGCTGCACGCCGCCAACGAGCAAATGCGAATCGCGCACGAAATTCAGCAGCGCTTGTTTCCCAAGGAAGCGCCCGCGTTGGAGGGGTTCGACATCGCCGGTCTCACGCAATCGGCCGATGAAGCGGGCGGGGATTATTACGATTATATTTCGATGCCCAATGGCTGCCTCGGTTTGGTGGTGGGCGATGTGACCGGGCACGGCATCGGCCCCGCGCTGTTGATGGCCGAGACGCGCGCGTACCTTCGTATCCTTGCCAGCCACAGCAATGACGTGGGCCACATTCTCACCCAAGCCAACCGCGTGTTGTGCGAGGATATCGACGCGGAACGATTTGTGACGATGCTGTTGGTGATGCTCGATCCCGCCACGCGTACCATTTGCCACGCAAGCGCAGGTCATCCGCCGGGTTTATGGCTCGATGCTAAAGGTGAAAGTAAGCCCGATCTGCGCCGCAACGGTATCCCTCTCGGGCTGCGGCCGGACACCGAGTACGCCGCCAGCGAACCGCAGCAATTGGAGCCGGGCGATCTGTTGGCACTGATGACCGATGGCGTGGAGGAATCACTCTCAGCAGAGGACGAACTCTTTGGCAATGAGCGCGTCCTCGCAACGATCCGTGCAGGGCAGGGTGGGCCGGCTAAAAAAATCGTAGCCGCGCTGCACGATGCCGGCCATGCGCATCTGGCTGCGGATGTTCAACCGGATGATTACACCACGATTGTCCTTAAGGCATTATAGTGTGAGGGCGTGTCTGCGGGCGAAAAAGATTGTCAACCGCTTACAAGCGCGACATTCTCCGCCTTTGGCGGACCGTAGCGCAGCCTGGTAGCGCGCCACACTGGGGGTGTGGAGGTCGGGAGTTCGAACCTCCCCGGTCCGACCATTTTCGCTTCAGTATAACATAGCCCAAAAGCAAAGCGCCAAATTCGGCGCCCGTTTCATTCCGAGTTTCATTCCGACTTAACATCACAAATGTGGGTATTTAAATAATACTGGTTACCGAAAATTTGTAAGTGTAGGCTCAGCTCAATGAAACGCCTCTTCACACTCGTTTTGGCCCTCACCGTCGGGACTACTCTCACCTTACAGGCTGCCGGCCTGCGGGTGGGCACGGCGGTCGTGGATATTTCGCCGACCGTGAAACCCTTCCAATTGCGTTCGGGCAAATCCACCTATGTCCATGACCCCTTGCACGTGCGTGCGGTGGCGTTTGAAAACGGCCAAGGGCGTGCGGTAATTGCCGTGATGGACGCCATCGGTGTGGGCCGTGAAATGTGTGATGAAGCCAAGGCAGTCGCAGCCAAGGTGACCGGCTGGAAACCGGAGCACATGCTCATCGCCGGCACCCACACGCATACTGCCCCCAAGGGCGGCGACACCTCGCCCGGGCGCATTGCTTATGAGAAAACGCGCCGCGAAGGCCTGCGCCAAGCACTCATTAAGGCCATCCAATCGCTGGAACCTGCAACGGTTGGTTTTGGGTCCGCCGAGGAGGCCAGCGAGGTGTACAACCGCCGCTGGTATCTGAAGCCCGGCCGGATGGATCTGAATCCTTGGGGATTTAAGGACAAGGTGCGCATGAACCCACCGCGGGATGCGATTGTGAAACCCGCCGGGCCGATTGATCCGGAGCTCTGCGTAGTGTATGCCCGCACCCGCCGCGGCAAGCCGCTGGGTTTGGTGGCCAACTACGCGCTGCATTACGTCGGCGGTATTCCGAGGGTAACCGAAAAGGACGGCCGCGTGGTGGGCATGGCCTCAGCTGATTACTTTGGGGAATTTGCGCGCATCATGCCGCATCGCGTAGGCGGCCTGAATCCGCCAGCAAACTTTGTGGCACTAATGAGCAACGGCGCTTCCGGCGACATCAACAATATCGATTTTGACAGGAAACGTCCGCCACGCGCTCCCTTTGAGCAGGTACGCGTGGTGGCCACCAAGACGGCCACCGCCGCTTGGATCGCCGTCAAGGGCATCGAGACCTATCACGACAACCCCATCATCGCCGTGCGCCAGCGCGAGGTGGAACTGCGCTATCGCATCCCCACCGAGGGTGAGGTGGCACGCGCCCGCAAAGTGTTGGCGTTGTCAGCCAAGGAACGCGAGACGGTCCTGGGCTGGCACAGAAAGGCCAGTTCCTATGCTTCGAAAACCCTGCAGTTTGCCGCGCCTGATGCCCCGCGCACGGAGAAGGTGATTGTGCAGGCCATTCGCATCGGCGATCAGGCGATTGTTTCCATGCCGTTCGAGGTGCTCGTGGAGATCGGTCTGGAGATCAAGGACAAGAGCCCGTTCCAGCACACGTTTTTGATTGAGCTAGCCAACGGCGGTTACGGTTATCTCCCTCCGCCGCGCCAACACGAACTCGGCGGCTACGAAACGTGGCTCGGCACCTCGCGCTTCCTTCCCAACGCCTCGACGCTCCTCACGCGTAATCTGCTGGAAATGCTCAAGGAGTTAAAGGCAGCTGACTAAATCGCCGAGGCCGAGGAATTGGTTAAGGAGCGAGCCTCTTTACTTTGACCAGAGGCTATGTGTGCTGAAGTGAGCGTGGGAAAAATCCTCATAATTTGGGAGGGTGTGGAGGGCGCGAGTTCGAACCTTGCCGGTCATGATCGGATCAGTGACCA
>CAUZWB010000172.1:0-5686 GCA_963583525.1 Verrucomicrobiia bacterium
CAAACGACTTGAATCTGAACATCGTGAAAACCGCGCTCACCATTCTGGCCCTCTGCGTTTCGCTGCCCGCGGTTGATTCCAAATCCCAATGGGGCCAATGGCGCGGGCCGCTGGGGAATGGCTTTGCCCCGAACGCCGATCCGCCCCTTGAGTGGAGCGAAACCAAAAATGTGCGCTGGAAAACTCCGCTGCCCGGGCTGGGCCATTCATCGCCGGTGGTTTGGGGGGATTTGGTTTTTCTCACTGCCGCCGTTCCGCAAGGCGAAAAACTTCCCGTGCCCAAACAGCCCACCGGCGCGCACAACAATCTCGATCCATTTCATACACTTCGCTTCATCGTGCTGGCGGTGAATCGCACCACCGGAAAAATTGCGTGGCAAAAAATTGTTCATACAAAACAGCCGCACCAAAGCATTCACGAAAGCGGCACGTGGGCTTCCAACTCGCCGGTGGTGGACGACGAACACGTCATCGCCTCCTTCGGTTCCAACGGAATTTATTGTCTAAAAGCCAAGACCGGCGAACTCGTTTGGGAAAAAGACCTTGGCAAAATGCAGGTCAAACACGGCCACGGCGAAGGCGCATCGCCTGTGCTGCACCTCAACACCCTCGTCATCAATTGGGATCACGAAGGCGATTCATTCATCGTCGCCTTCGACAAACGCACCGGCAAACAACTCTGGCGCAAACCCCGCAACGAACCCACCAGCTGGAGCACCCCAATCATCGTGCGCCACGGCCAAACCTCCCAACTCATCGTCAGCGCCACCACCGCCGTGCGCAGCTACGATCTCACCAACGGCAAAGTGCTGTGGCACACCAGCGGGCTGCCGCACAACGTCGTCGCCTCGCCCGTGCATGCCAACGGCATTGTGTACGCCGGCGCGAGCTACGAGAAACGCACCATGCACGCCATCAAGCTTGCCGGCGCGAAAGGCGACCTCATCGGCACGGAAAATATATTGTGGACCCGCCGCGCCGCAACGCCATACGTCCCTTCGCCATTATTGATGCCCGATGACACGCTTTATTTTTTCCATCACTATCAGGGTTTCCTTTCCAAAGTCGAAGGCCGCACCGGTCGCGATCTCGGCCCGTTTCGATTGGGCGGCATGAAAAATTTCTACGCCTCCCCCGTGGCCGCCAAAGATCGCGTGTACCTCACCGACCGCGCCGGCACCACCCTCGTCTTCAGCCACGCCGCCGACCCCAAACCCCTCGCCCGAAACAAGCTCAACGATTCCTTCAGCGCCTCCGCCGCCATCGCCGGTGATGCGATTTTTTTGCGTGGAGAAAAGGCTCTCTACTGCGTAGAGAAAAACCCAAGGCCCAATACCCAAGAACCCAAGGAATAAACAATATCCAATAACCAAGGTATGTTTCATTGGGGATTGGCCATTGGTCATTTCTCAAAACCTTCCCCTTGCGATTTTTTAATAATCGACTATATTATTCCCACGTGAGAATTCAGGTCGATAACCTGCGGCAGGAATTTGGCGAGACGATCGCTTTGGATGATGTCTCCTTTTCCTTTGAATCCGGCCAAGTCCACGGCTTCATTGGCCCCAACGGTTCCGGCAAAACCACCACCCTCCGCATCCTGGCGACCTTACAGGAACCCACTGCGGGCGATGCATTTTTCGACGATATTTCCTGCCTCGAATATCCTGATCTCATTCAGCCGATGATCGGGTTTGTGCCGGATGTAATGTATCTGCGCCCGGGCATCACGGTGGAGGATTATTTGGATTACTTCGCGCGTGTGGCTTTGCCGGATGACGATGAACGCGAGGCCAAGCTGCGCGAGGTAATGGAGTTCACCGGCGTCACGCCAATCGCTGACAAGCTGTTGCCCACTCTTTCGCGCGGGATGCAGCAGCGGCTGGCGCTCGGGCGCGAATTGATGCACGACCCGCCGGTGCTATTACTCGATGAACCCGCCGCCGGATTGGATCCCCGCGCGCGGATGGATTTGCTGGAAATGCTCCGCACGCTTGCCGAACGCGGCAAGGCGATTTTTCTCAGCTCGCATATTCTGGATGAGTTAACCCAGATTTGCCATGCCGTCACCATTTTGGAGCTTGGCAAAGTGATGGAGCACGGCCCGTTGGCGGATATCCGCGCGCGCCAGTTGCCCAGCCGCACCATCAGCGTCCGCGTGCTCGAAGGGGTGGAGCCGCTGCACCAACGGCTTGCGGAAATGGAACTACCCGATAACCCGCGCATTGAGGGCAACGCGGTGCAGTTCGATCTGCCCGGCGGCGATGCCGAACTGGCTAAGGTGTCCGCCGACCTTCAATCCTCCGGGCTCAAGCTGCTCGAGTTCAGCCCAATTAACGGCGAACTATCGCGCATTTATTTCAAAGCCACCAAGGGGGAAGTGCAATGAGTTATTTGACCCAGTACATCAGCAACCCCGTGGCCCTGCGCGACCTTCGGCAAATGAAGCGCACTGAAATGCTGCCCGTGTTTCTCTTGGCGGTGTTCGCCTTTTCCTTTTTATTGCCACTCGGAAAATATACTTGGGATTTGATGTTCAGTATGAATATTCCCATCGATGGCGACGCGCCGCTGTTCATGGGTGGGATATCATTTTTATTGATTGGACTGGTTGGGGCTATTTATGGATTGCACCCGATAACGGAATTATCAACACCTCATCGCGAATTTATCCGCCACGGAAAGCTAACCCCCGAAATACTACTCGCCGGACGACGCCGAGCGGGATGGGTCATCCTCGGCCTCGGCCACCTCGTCACTCTGCCCTGCCTCGCTTTGGCTCTGGCGCTGGGCGATGGATCGGTGGAGGGATACTTAATCACCCAACTATTGGCGCTGTTGATGAGTGTGGTGCTGCTGGAGTTATCGCTCGGCAGCGTTGCCCTTGGCCTTCATCGGCTCCGGCCTGTTGCTCTTCCTCCACGGTATGCTGGAGGACGCCGGTTTTCTGGAATTTTTCCACGGCGCCCGCAGGTACGTCACCACCACTGACCCGTTTAATTGGTTTTTCCTCGCGCTGCTGAGCGTCTCAGCTTTTTGCTGCATTAACGTGGCCAACCACGCGCTGATGCGGCCGATGCGCTCCAATCGCGAAATGCCGTTGCGCGGATCCATCACCGTGGCGTGGATTGTTTTCGCGCTGGCACTCGGCTACAACATCGTCACCAAGACCACCGTCGACAAACCGTTAATGATAGAATTGGTTCAAGTGCTTGGCTGGATTACCGTGGCTATCATCGTGCTGGGGATGCTGCCGATGGCGTCGGCGATTGACCCGCTGCCAAAACGCGTGCGCAAGGAAATCCCCAAAAGCCGATGGCGACGTGGGGTGATGTACCCATTCTTTTCCGGGCCGGATTCCAGCCTCGTGTGGGGGATGGGAATGCTCGCCGTTAGCGCCCTCACCGCCTGGGGCATTTTCGCAATGCTGGGCGAACAGTTAAGTGCGCACCGGAGTGATTGGGAGCGCAGGGATTTCGAGGTTCCGTGGATTTGCGGTCTCTTCGTCCTCAGCGCCGCCGTGCAACTGGTGGTGTTGATGCAAAACAAAATAGGAACCGACCGAAAATCAATACAGACGAAATGGGGACCATGGATTTGTTCTGCTCTGGCAGTGATGTGCTTTCTCGTCGCCATCTGTAAGGGCATTCATGAAGTTGCGCCCGAATTGGAACCGATGAAACAGGTCTTTTCCCTGCCCGTCTTCGGAGCGTTATTGGCGGTTCAACTCATCCGCAGCCGTAAATTCTGGGCCCGTCGCTGGCAGGAGTTCAAGCCGGTGGAACTGTAGCCCGGCCCAACGGGCCGGGCTACAATTAGCGTTTCTTTGGAGCGGCGCGCTTGGGCAAATCCCACGCGACAATCCATTTTGTGCCGGTGTGTTTGTAGCCGAAGTCTTCCAGCATTTTTTCTTTCATATCCGGCAGGTGGGCGGCACCGTAGAAGATGCTGAGTTTTTTGTGGCCGGAGGCGAGTTCTTTTTTCAGGACTTTCAATGCCACATCGTTACGTTCGGTCAAAATAACGGAGCCTTCTTCGTCATCCAATCCGGCGGCAACGCGTTCCATTTGTTGAAATTGATTGGCGAAGATGTATTTCATTTCCACAGCAAAGTTGGGACTGAAGAGCGCGCGCAATAATTCGGCGGTGCTCACTTGGGCTGCGCCGCCGCCTTTTTTCTTGGCGGCCATTTCTTGTTGGAAGGACTTGAACATTATTGAGAGCATACTTTCACCGCGCGCTTTTTGGCGTTTGGAAAATTGCTTGGGAGTCATGTCCGCGTGCACAAAATTCTTCGCGCCGTAGTTCACGATGTCCAACTGAAATTCAAGATCGAGCTTCTCGCCCATGAAGTTCTGCATGCGCGATATTCCAGATTGTTTCTTCTTGGGATCGCGCGGCTTGGCTGGATCCATTTTCTTGGGCTTCACCATTTCGTACAGCACGCGGTCGTAGCCCTTGAAAATTTTGTTCAACTCCTCGTAGTACGCCTTGTCGCCAATATGCACCGCACCGATGAGATCCACCTGCGCGCCAGTCTTGGCATTTTTCATTTGGATAACCGCTACCTCCATCACCGCGCCTTTGTCGTGTTCGCGGAAACGAATGTAGCCGGCCTCAGCTTCGGCTTTGGCTTCCGGTTTTGCCTGAGGCTTATCGGCGGCAAACAAGGGCAACGCCAAGCCCACGCCGAGTGCGGCAATTAGATGCGGTTTCATAATATTCAATACGTGATTCATATTTGAAGGTTACACGGCTGGCCCTGCAAATCCAGCTTTGAAACGTATGTTGTATTCTGGGCTGCCCCTTCCAATTTGCCGGAAAGTAATGCCCAACTGTGGATAACTGCCCGTGTGCGCGCTTGCATTTTAGCCCACGTTTTGTAGCCTCGGCTCAAGGAGGTGTCCGGACTTTTCGGGCAAAATCAACAAGGGGTAACAATGGGGGATACGATGGGAACTTCACAGTGGTATTATGTTAAGGATGGGGCGCAACGCGGCCCCATTGACGAAACCGACCTTTCACGGCTGATCCAACACGGCGCGCTCGCGCCTGAAACTCCGGTCTTCCAAGACGGCCTCGGCGGCGACTGGACCGCCGCCAACACCACCGGCGTTTTCCCATTGAACGCAACCGCTATGCCCACCGCCCAACCGCGGCAATCACGCGCGTTGGTTTGGAGCATGGCCGCCGCGTTGGTGACGCTCCTGATTTCGGGCACGCTGTTGTTTAACCAACAGGAAAAGAAAAATCAGGACGCGCAGGCCGAGCAGGAACAGAAATTATTTCTCCTCACTCAGGAACTCACCAGTAATTCCGAGGTGCTCGGCAAACACCAGAACACGCTGGCCAACAACCGAAACACCACTGATATGTTAGACGTGGAAAATGCCCAGCTCAAATCGCAAATTGGCACGTTCACCACGCAGCTCAATAAAGCGAGCGGCGACCTTGACGCGTTGCAAAACACTGCCAAAGATATGCAGTCGCAATTTGCGCAAACTTCCACGCTCTACGCGCAATCCAAGGACCGCCTGAAGGTGCTTGAATCCCAAGCCAACGCGCAGGCGGAGGAGAACAAGCAACTCCAAGCGCAGGTCCAAACCTTGCGCAAGACACCGGGAGCCGGCAATAATCAGATGGCGACGCAACTCCGCGCGGCCATGACGGCCCTTAATACCGCCAA
>CAUZWB010000173.1:0-5666 GCA_963583525.1 Verrucomicrobiia bacterium
TTCGTCCCCCTCGCGGAACGTCGGGAATCGCAACTCCCATCCCGCCGCCTTGAGCTTCGCATTGCGCACGCGCTTGCTCGTGGCCACTCGCTTGTGGGAAACTCGTTCCCCTTCCGGCGGCATCGGTTTGCTCAACCGCTGCGCGAGCCATTCAAAAAAGCCGCGTTGGGTTACCGGTTCGTCATCGGCCACGTTGTAAATGTTTGGCTCGCATTTCATCGCGGCGAGGATGGCGTCCACCACGTCATCGCGGTGGATCATATTTATCCAACGCGCGCCACCCTCGGTGAGCACGGCTTCGCCTTTCAAAAACTGACGAAAAAGATAACCGCGTTCCGGCCCGTAAATCCCCGCCACGCGAAGCACGGTGGCGGCTTGTGGGGCATTGAGAAATAATTCTTCCGCCTCGCGCAGCACCGGCCCGTTGGCGGGGCTGGTTTCATCCACCCACGCGCCATCGGTTTGCGGATACACGCTCGTGCTGCTGGTAAAGAGCACGCGTGCCGGTGAATCGCCCAGCCATTCGAGCAGGTTTTTTGTGCCATCCACAAACACCGCGCGATGCGTTTCGGCATCACCGCGAGCGGAGGAGACGGTATTGATCACCCAATCAAAATCACGCGGCACCGCATCGAATGCGCCGCCCTCGGTGATGTCGATGGCGTGCGGGGTAATGTCTTCGGCGGTGAAATTCGTTCGGCGGACGCCGTGGACTTCGTGCCCCATTTCGGCGAGTGCCTTTCCCAAGGGAAGGCCGACGTAGCCGCAACCGATAATGAAGATTCGCATTTCAGTCCAAGTTGCGTTCTTCGAGGTCATCCTCATCGAAGCCGAAGTAGTGGCCGAGTTCGTGGAGGTAGGTGATGCGGACTTCGTCGAGGTAAACGGCTTCGTCGTGCCCGGCGAATTGCCAGAGATTTTCGAGGAACAAAATAATTTGTGTGGGCTGGGGGTGGCTGCAGGGCGGGTCGGCCATGGATTCGCCGAGGAAAAGGCCGAGCGTATCCGGCGCGATGCCGTCGGCAACGAGTCCGTCGTTGGGGAGGGGCTCAAGTGTGACGACCACGGTCTCGGCGGCGGGGCGCAGCGTGTCGGGCAGCGTGTCGATGGCGGTTTGCACTTCGGTCCGCGCGAGGTCGAGCAGGCGGTCGAAGTTGGGGGTCATGACTGCGGATTATTTTTTGCGCGAAGTTTGAAACTCAGCGAGGGCTTTGGGGTTTTGCTGAAAAAATTCGGTGAGGTCGGCGAGGGTTTTTAAGGTGTCGGGGCTGAGATGGTGCTCGATGCCTTCGATGTCGCGCGCTTGGGTTTCGGCGTCGAGGCCGAAGAGGGTGAAGAAATTGGCGAGCACGATGTGGCGGTCGCGAATGTGGAGCGCCACGGCACGGCCTGCATCGGTTAAGGTAATGGAGCGATATTTTTCGTAGCGTAAGTAGCCTTCATCGGCAAGTTTCTGCACCATGCTGGTGACGCTCGGTTGGCCGACCTTCAGTGACTGTGCGATGTCGGCCACGTGCGCGGTGCCTTTGGCTTCGATGAGCTCGTGGATGCGTTCGAGATAATCCTCGGCACTTTGGCTGGGCTTGGCTGGTGTGGCAGGAGTGGTGGGCACGGGCGGGAGGTTAGGTCACGCGGGCGGGGCTGGCAACGTGCATTTTGCTTGAGGAAATGGCGGGTCGGGTTTAGGTTTATTGAAAGGGACGGCAGTATCGTCCCGCAGCGATGGAGGCCACCAAATCAGCGGAAGACATCATTGGCGCGTTGCGGCGTGCCAAGGAAACGGGCGAGCCCTTGGGGCCGGAGTTGCTGGATTTACGTGGGGTGCGGTTCACCGATGCGGATCTCTCGGGGCTGGACCTGACGGGGTGCGACTTTTCCGACTGCGAAATGAGCCGATGCAATCTTTCCGGCGCGTGCTGCCCGAGCGCAAACTTCGACGGGGCCAAGCTTTATAAGGCCACCCTCGATGGCGCGGAATTTCTCGGCACCACTTTTCGCGGTGCAAACCTCACCGAATGCAAAGCCTTCAAAGCGGGCTTTGGCATGACCGATTTCACGGATGCAAATTGCTACCACGCAAAAATGGAGGACGCCACGTTTGTGGAGGCGCAAATTCTGAACGTGGATTTTCGGGCGGCCAATTTGTCCCGATGCCGGTTGTATGAGGCGGATCTCGAGGGCACGGATTTTGACCAAGCGATCCTCACCGACGCCGATCTGCGCGCGACGAATATCGAAGGCGTGAATTTCCGCAACACCTCTCTGCGCGGCTCGCAGCTCCGCGAGGTGCAACACTACACCCACGCCGATTGGATCGGCGCGGACATCCGCGACATCGATTTCGCCGGCGCGTACCTCGTGCGGCAGCACATCATCGATGAAAATTTCCTGTATGAATACAAGCATCAGAGCAAGGTAACGCGATGCGTTTATCATGCATGGAAATGGACCAGCGACTGTGGGCGCAGCCTGACGCGGTGGGGAGTGTTCCTAGCGCTAAACGTGCTGCTTTTTGCCTTCGTTTATTGGGGGCTTGACCAATGGGCCGCGCCGGCGGAGGGCGCGAGCCATTTAAAAAACATTGGCTTACTCGACGGCGGCTTCATTCGCTACCTCTATTATAGCGTCGTCACTTTCACTACGTTGGGTTACGGAGACGTGTCACCCACTTCGGCGATTGGACAAATAGTTCTGATCGTGCACATTGCCTTTGGCTACTTGGGGCTGGGAGCGTTACTGTCCATCCTCGCTACTAAATTTGCATCACGAGGGCATTGAGCGATGTTTTCTTTTTTCAAAAACAAAGATCCCCACGCGCGGCTGCACGATATTTTGGGCGACTATGAATTGCCCAAGTTTCGCAAAACTATTTTCGAGGCACTGCGCCGTCTGCGCGAGCCCGGCGCTTCCTCGGCCCACATCGCCGAGGTGATGGCGCTCGACCCCGACCTCACCTCGCGCGTGATGCGCACGGTGAACTCCACCGCCTACGCGCCACGCACGCCCATCAAAAGCCTCGACCACGCGGTGACGATGCTCGGCAAATCCGAGCTCGAACGCATCGTCATGATGCTTGGCGCGAAAATGGCTGTGCCCGATAACGTGCCGAACTATTTGGATATGACCTCGTTTTGGCAACGCGCCGGTCGTCGCGCCGTCATCGCCCGCGAGTTGGCAGATATCACCGCGCCGCCTTTGGCGGGCCTGTGTTTCTCCGCGGGTTTTTTGGAGGACTTCAGCGTGCCAATTATCGCCGCCAGCAAAGGGCGCGAGTACGCCAAAATTTATCAAGCCTCGGCCACGGGCGAAAAACCATTGCACGAACTGGAAAAGGAAACCTTCGGCTGGGACCACGCCGAGCTGGGCGCGTTGGTGTGCAACGAATGGGAAATGCCCGAGGACATCGGCGCCGCCATCAGCGCGCAGAACGATCCGGACAGCGAATTGCGGCCCGACCCAATTTTTTACGTGCACGATCTGGAAACGCAGGAAGACGAAACGTGGCGCGCCCATTTCAAGCAACAAGTTCTCACCCAACACGACGTGACCGAAGAAGCCCTCGATCGCGTGCTCGATGGTGCTGAAACCAAGGCAAAAGATTTGGTGCGGCTCATCGCCTGAACCCTTCGAAAAGTGATTAGCAGTTGAGCCTTGAAAAACGGGTTTCAAAACTAATTTTCATTTTTTTCAGAAAAAGCTTGTGAAAAGTTTCACACACCCTATTTTGGCCGCGCTTTAGATTGTTTTCCCGCCCGTTTTGGGCGCAAAAAGCACTATTTTGATGCAAATGCAGAGGATTTTAGTCGCCCTGTTCCTGTTTCTCGCGATCCCTCTGGCTCTGGCCGAAAAACCGTCTTCGGGCGAAAATCAGCCCGAGAGCCAAGAGGAAGGCCATTCTACGTCCGCCCACGCCGAGCACGCCGAGCACGCTGAAGGGCTCTCCGCTAATGCGCCGGTGATTTATGAGGTGGGGCCGCTGCAGATTACCAACTCCATGTTTGTCACGATGATCGTGGCGCTGGGGATTATCATCGTGGCGCAGCTTGCCACGAGAAAAGTTCAGCTGATTCCTTCCGGCCTGCAAAATTTTGTAGAGTACCTCGTGGAGGGGCTTTACGGGTTTTTCGAAAGCATCGTGGGGCCGCAGATGGTGAAGCAGACTTTTTGGTTCTTCGGCACCATTTTCATTTTCATTTTGTTTTCCAACTGGTTCGGGCTGCTGCCCGGCATGGGTACAATGGGCTGGGGAATGGACAGCCATGGCCACTTTGCCCAACCGCTGATGCGCGGCGTGAATGCCGACCTCAATATGACCCTCGCGATGGCTGCACTCTTCATGGTGCTGTGGCTGTACTGGAGCCTCAGCACGATTGGCGCGGGCGGTTTTCTTGGGCACATCTTCAATGTCAAAGGGCACGGCGGGGGATTCTTCGGAATTTTTCTCGTGATCGTATTTATCTTTGTGGGCCTCATCGAAGTGGTTTCCATCGGCGTGCGACCGGTGGCGCTGACGTTCCGGCTCTACGGCAATGTGTTCGCCGGAGAAAATATTTTGGAAACAGTGATGAAACTCGGAGGGCCGTATTTTGGTTGGCTGGCGGTGTTGCCGTTTTATCTGCTGGAAATTTTGGTGGGCCTCGTGCAGGCGCTGGTGTTTGCCCTGCTCACCTCGGTGTTCACTGCACTGATGTGCGAGCATCACGACGACGACCACAGCGAGGAACACGCGCACTAATAATTTTGGCGGCCGGACCATGCATGTCTGTGGAGGCCGCTGGGAACAACTGAAACAATAGAACTAACAGAAGGATAAAAAGTTATGTTTGCAGTAATTACTGGATCACTACATGTGGGTCTCGCTGCCCTCGGCTCTGCCATTGGCGTGGGCTTGGTGGGTATGAAAGCCGCCGAGGCCACCGGCCGCAACCCCGGCGCCGCAGGCGAAATCCGAACCCAGGCGATCATCTTCGCTGCGTTGGCTGAAGGTATTGTGTTTATTGCGATCTTCCTCGCGAAGTAACGCATCAACTGCCGGACGGGTTCGCCCGTCCGGCAAACTGAATTTTTGAAATGGAAAACTTGATCTTACTGGCCGCCGAAAATAGCGGCGGAGCCGCAGCGCAAATCGCCAAGGAATTTGGCGTCAACTGGCAGCTTTTCACATCGCAGTGCATTGCCTTTTTGGTGGTGGCATTGGCGTTGAAGAAGTTTGCTTACGGGCCGGTGCTGAAGGTGCTGGAGGATCGCAAGCAGTTGATTGCCGAGGGCATCGAGAATGCCGATAAAATCAAGGCCGAGCTGGCGAGTACGCAGGAGGCGAAGGATCAGATTTTGTCTGACGCCAACACCAAGGCGCAGGAATTGATCGATGAAGCGCGGGCCGCTGCTGAGAAAGTGGGCGAGGCCAAGGCGCAGGAGGCGGTGAAGCAGGCGGAGGAAATTATCCGTAAAGCCCGCGAAGCCACCTCGGCGGATCGCGACACGATGATGGCGGAATTGAAAGCCGAGATCGGTCGTTTGGTGGTGGAGACCACCGCGAAGGTCAGCGGCAAGGTGCTTACCAGCGAGGATCAGCAACGCTTGATCGACGAGACGAATAAAGAATTGGCCGCTTAAATTTTCGCGAATGAAAGGTAATAAACAATCCCGCCGAGGCGCAAAGCAGC
>CAUZWB010000174.1:0-5633 GCA_963583525.1 Verrucomicrobiia bacterium
TGTTGCGCGGACTGGAGTTCACACAAACCAACCCTTCAGGGGATGCTTTGACCGAGACGGCAGAACTCGCCGCTCACATCGCAAATACACCTCTAGCTTGGATTGCAATGGTGGACGAGGAATCCATCAACCGCATCGCATGCTGGGGCTGTGAACGGAGTGATCATCCACGCGCCGGTTCTCCATGCGCACTCACAATCATGAATGCCAAACCCACGGTCATCACCGATGCTTCCGTTGGCGAACATGAATATTACGCGGGGTTCCCAATTGAAATAAACAACCTCACTGTGGGCACACTCGCAGTGGCCAGCCCGGATTCGCATCAACTTTCTGATCCGCAAATCCATCAACTGCAACTCCTCGCCAATCAATCCGCCGCACATCTGAGCCTACAACAGCGCATGGCAGTCTTGGAATCCGAAAACGCTGAACTGCTGATTCAGGAGCTCGGCGTTGAAATGGCAGAAGAAAAATACCGCAGTATATTTGAAAATGTCCAGGAAGGCATTTTCCAAACTACCGAAGAAGGCCAATTTATTTCGGCAAACCCAATGTTGGCAAATATTTATGGATTTGATTCCTCGGACGATTTGATGGCCAATTTGAACGATATTTCTGGTCAACTTTACCTTGATCCGGAACGGCGTAATGAATTTGTAATGCGCATGAATGACCACGATGTCATTCATGATTTTCAATCGCCGGTGCGTCGCCAGGACGGTGAGTTGATCTGGATTTCCGAAAATGTCCGCGCGGTGCGCAACAATGCCAACGAGTTGCTATATTTTGAAGGCACAGTGGTTGATATCACCGAACAAAAAAAAGCCAAACAAGCGCTATATGCCTCGGAATTGCTGTACCATTCACTGGTCGAAATCATTCCACAAAATATTTTACGCAAAGATACTGGCGGCCGATTTACTTTTGCCAACCAACGCTTTTGTAAACTGAATAATCGGACGTTTGATGAGATCATCGGCAAAACCGATCACGATTTATTCCCAAAAGAACAAGCGGACAAGTATCGCCGCGATGATATCCGGGTGATGGACAATGATGAAACCTATGCCACCACTGAAATCCACACTCAACCCGACGGCACCGAACTGCACGTCGAGGCAATTAAAACCCCGCTCCACAATGAGGCGGGGGAAGTCACCGGCTTGCAGTGCATGTTTTGGGATGTCACCGAACGCCACCTCATGGAGGAACAATTAGCTTACGAACGCGACTTGCTCAATGCGTTGCTGGAAAATGTTCCGGATCGGATTTACATTAAGGATACCGAGTCGCGGTTCATCCGTGGCAGTGCCGCTCTTGCCCGGCGAATGAGTTTGAATTCAACCGAGGAAATTGTTGGCAAGACGGATTATAATTTCCACCCGGAAAAACAAGCGCGCGAATTCCACGAAGACGAACAACGCGTGATCCTCACCGGCAAATCGATTGTCAACAAAGTAGAACAACAAACAAGTGAAGAAGGCCGAACCGTTTGGGCTTCGGTCACCAAAGTCCCATTTCGCAATCGCTCCGGATTGGTTACCGGGATCATTGGCATTTCGCGTGACATCACTGCCTTGAAATTGGCTGAAGAGGAAAGTGCGCGCGCACGGGACCTTGCTTTGGAAGCTGCACAAGTGAAAGCGCAGTTCCTTGCTGTGATGAGCCACGAAATTCGGACGCCGATGAATGGGATCATCGGCATGATCAATCTACTGCTATCCTCCGAATTATCAGAAGACCAACGTGAATATGCCCAAACCGTCCGCACCAGCGCCGATGCGTTGCTCGATATTCTCAATGACATTCTGGATCTTTCAAAGATTGAAGCCGGACGCCTCGAGTTAGAGAAAGCAGAGTTTTCGCTTCGAACAGTGATGGAGGAAGCGGTGGAACTTCACGCCCTGCGGGCTGAGACCAACCAAATTGAGCTCAATGCCAATGTCTCCCCGGAATGTGAAGGGCGTTACCGCGGCGATGCAGGCCGACTTCGGCAGGTGCTGCTCAACCTTGTCAGTAATGCCGTGAAATTTACCGAGCAAGGGGAAGTGCAAGTCTCAGCAAACTGCCAGCAGCAAACTGATGCGGGCATTGAGCTACATTTTTCGGTTCGCGATACCGGCCTCGGGATCACCCCTGAAGAACAGGAAAAAATATTCGAAGCCTTCCGGCAGGCTGATGGTTCCACCAACCGCCGTTATGGGGGCACCGGGCTTGGCCTTTCCATCTCGCGGCAACTCACCGAAATGATGGGCGGCCGCATGTGGCTCGAAAGCGTGCCGGGCGAAGGATCCACGTTTCATTTCACAGTGCTTTTGGAAAGTTCAACGGATGAGCCACAAATTCCAGATAACGAACTTGAAGGGCGCAAACTGCTGGTGGTTGTGCCAAATGATTTTGCACGCGAATCTATCGCCCAATACGCCAACGAATGGCGCATCAATCTCACCACCGCCGCCACCGGCGAAGGCGCGCGCCAACGACTCAATGAACACAAAGAGTTTGATCTAATTTTAGTGGATCTCACCCTGGATGATGAAGACAGCCTGGACCTTATCCAGGAAATCCAAACTCACCAAACGCATCGCGAGGCCAAAACTATTCTCCTCACCTCACGCCGCCATAAGGTGGATCCCGGACTGCTACGCACACTGGGCGTGGCTGGCACGTTACTCAAACCATTGCGCCGCAGCCGCCTGCATCAAATTCTGCTTAATGCGATAACGGGAGATTTACCTGCCCCCAAATCGGTTGAACCGAGTAACGCAGCAATTCATCGTTCACTTCGCATTCTGGTCGCGGAAGATAACCCCATCAATCAAAGGGTGGCCACGCTGCAGCTCAATCAATTAGGCCATAAAGTTGAGTTGTGCGATGATGGCCAGAGTGTGCTGGATACAGACATTAGCAGGTTTGATATGATTTTAATGGATTGCCAAATGCCAAATATTGATGGCTTGGAGGCCACTCGAACAATTCGTCAACGTGAGCAGGCAATTCCTGGGCAGCAATATATTTACATCATCGCAATGACCGCCAACACGCAAGAGGACGACCGGAACGCTTGCCTGGAGGCCGGCATGGATGATTTTATTTCAAAACCGGTACAACTAAAGGAGCTCGAAAGTGCTCTGAATAAACCCCTTGGATTGGAGCCTGAACCAGACCCCGCAAACCCGAGCACCGTCTTGCTCGACGAATCCCAACTTGACCAGTTCCGTGTTAAAGATAATGACGATATGCTCCGCGAATTGGTCTTCATGTATCTTTCTGAAACAGACGGACAGATTGGGTCACTTCAAACACAACAAGATCCTGACTCCGTGGCGCGCATCGCCCATCAACTCAAAGGCAGCAGCGCAAACCTTGGAGCACGCCAACTAGCCGATGCATTTTCGCGTCTCGAAGCGATGGCAAACCTCGGCGACCTCGGCGGCACCGGCGAATTGATGGAGGAAATACAAGGCACATTCGATCGCACTCGCGTAAAGCTCAATGCCCTGCTCGATCAATGATCGTTGACTTTGACATCCCACCACGTCCCCTTTAGGTTTATCCCAATGGAAGCACTGCACGCGCCTTGGCGCATCGAATACATCCTCGGCCCCAAGCGCGCAAATGGCGACGCCTCCATTTTTACAGCCATCGCGCAATCCACTGAAGACGAAGCCAACCACGTGATCGCCCGCGGCAAGTCCTGCTTCGCCGTGATGAATAATTATCCCTACAACGCCGGCCACCTCTTGATTGTCCCTTATCGCGAAGTGCCAGATTTGGCCGACCTCAACGACGACGAGCTGCTCGAACTAATGCAACTTTGCCGCCGCTGCCAAGCCGCGCTACGCGAGTCGATGAATCCTTGCGGATTCAATATTGGGCTCAATCTTGGCCAAGTCGCTGGGGCCGGCATTCGCGAGCATTTACATTTGCACGTGGTGCCCCGCTGGAATGGAGACACCAATTTTATGCCCGCGCTCGGCCAAACTGCCGTCATCCCCGAGGCTGTCACCGAGACGGCAGCCAAACTCCGCACCGCCCTTGCGCAAAGTTAATATGCCCAGCATCACCCTGAATTTCGACAGCGCCCGACAAGCTCAGCAATTATTTGATAATGATCCGCACAATCTTGCTCTCCTGAAGGAACAACTCGAAGTGGACGCCACCGCACGCGACGGTTGGATTAAACTTGAGGGTGAGGATAGTGCGGTTGCCCGCGCCAAAATTGTTTTTGATTCCCTCCGTGAACAATTGGATTCCGGCCAACACCCGCGCCAACGCGAAATACTCAAAGCGATCCAAACCGTAAAAGAAAACGGCGCGGACGCCCTGAAAAGCCTCAACACCCATCGCATCACCACCTCCCCACGCAAACCGCAGATCTCCCCAAAAACCATCGGCCAAAAAACTTATCTCGATGCCATTGCCACCCACGATGTCTCCTTTGGCGTCGGCCCCGCCGGCACAGGCAAAACCTATCTTGCTATGGCCATGGCAGTCAGCGCACTGCATCGCGGCGATGTCTCGCGTATCATTCTCACCCGCCCCGCAGTTGAGGCCGGCGAAGCGCTCGGCTTTTTGCCAGGAGATTTGCGCGAAAAACTCAGCCCCTATTTGCGTCCGCTGCACGATGCACTCACCGATATGATGCCCGTGGAGGAAGTGCAAAAACATATGGAACGCGAGACCATCGAAATCGCGCCGCTCGCTTATATGCGCGGCCGAACCCTTAACAACGCCTTCGTAATTCTTGACGAAGCGCAGAACACCACCAACGAACAGATGTTCATGTTCCTCACGCGATTGGGTTACCACTCCAAAGCAGTCGTCACCGGCGACCCAACCCAGATCGATTTGCCCTCCTCAAAACAATCCGGCTTAGTCGAGGCACTCCTTACACTCAAAGAAAAAACCGGCATATCGATAATTGAATTTAGCAGAAAAGATGTGGTGCGCCATCCGCTGGTACAACAAATCATTGAGGCTTACGAAACCCGCCGCAGCAAATGAAACAGCTCAGCGTCCGCAATCAACAACGGCGCTACCCCGTGGCCACCCGCGAAGCCCGCAAGGCGGCCGATGTTTTGATGGATGAATTGCTGGAACTTGAATCTTTCGATTTGTCTATCCTGTTTGTGAATGAATCCCGAATGGCCCAGCTCAACAAAACCCACCTTCAACACGAAGGCCCCACGGATATCATCACGTTTGATTATTGCACGCCCGCCCTGCTCCACGGTGAATTGGTGATTTGCCCTGCCGTGGCCAGCAGACACGCTCAACAATACCGCGCCACGCTTGGCCGAGAGCTGGCGCGCTACATCATCCACGGCGTGCTGCACCTTCGCGGATTTGATGACCAAACTCCCGCCGTGCGGCGCAAAATGAAACGCGAAGAAAATCGCCTCCTGCAAAAACTCGCGCGACGTTTCCCTGTCGACTCCCTCGCCCATGGATGAGAGCACACACGGCATCATCCTGCGCGTTCGGCCTCTGACCGAGACGAGCCTCATCGTCCATTGGCTCACCGCTGAGCACGGCCGACTTAGCACTGTTGCCAAAGGCGCGCGCCGCCCTAAAAGCACCTTTCGCGGAAAACTGGATTTGCTTTTTGAAGGTGGATTTGCATTTCG
>CAUZWB010000175.1:0-5624 GCA_963583525.1 Verrucomicrobiia bacterium
CATCCGTACACCCTCGCCGCGCCGGGCGGTTGGGCATGGACGCCGCTGCCCGGCGGCGTGCCTGATGCCGACGACACGCCGGGCGCATTGCTCGCGCTAAAAAATCTCGGCGACCTCACCGACGCCACCCGCGAAGCCGCGCGGCTCGGCTGCGCGTGGTTGCTTGATTTACAAAACCGCGATGGCGGCATCCCAACTTTTTGCCGTGGCTGGACCAATCTACCCTTCGACCGCTCCAGCCCCGACCTCACCGCGCACACCATGCGCGCGTGGCTCGCGTGGCGCGATGATTTGCCCGAACTGCAACCGCACCTCGACCGCGCCTTTGCGCGCGCCGCCCGTTTCCTCGCCCAAAACGAAGGCGCCGGCATGGACGGCTGGGCGCCACTGTGGTTTGGCAACCAACACGCGCCCGATGAAACCAACTGGACCTACGGCACCGCCAAAGTACTGCTCGCCCTCAACGAACCCGCCCAGCAAGCCCTCCCCGGCGGCGCCTTGCGCGTGACGCGCGGCAAAAATGCCCTGCTCGAAATGCAACGCGCCGACGGCGCGTGGGGCGGCTTCAAAGGCAGCGAGCCCTCCATCGAAGAAACCGCCCTCGCGCTAGAAGCCTTAGCGGGCGTCCGCGAAAATGACATCGACGCGCAGGCGAAGCTGGAAACCGCCCGCGACCGCGGCGCGTTGTGGCTCGTCGAAAAAGTTGAAAATGGCGAATGGACCGAGCCCTCGCCGATCGGTTTTTATTTCGCCAAGCTTTGGTATTTTGAAAAGCTCTATCCGATGATTGCGACGGTGGCGGCGCTTTCGCGTTTGCGGTAGGGACACGCTGTGCGTGTCCATGGACGCGCACAGCGCGTCCCTACCGGAGAATCCGAATCCAAGTATCGCCGTGCTTTAGGGTTTTGTGTTCGTGCCACGGCGCGGGGATTTCCACGGCATCGCGTTTGGTGTGGCCCACGAGCAGTCGGCCGTCGGGATTCAAAATCTTCACCAAAGCCGCTTCATCCAATAATTTTTGCGCCCAGCTTTCTGAGCGTTTGCCGGGAGCGGTCTTGTCGCCATACGGCGGATCGGCACAAACAAAATCAAAGACACGTCCTGCCTCGACCAATTGCTTCACCGCGTGCAACGCGCATTGCACGCGCACGTCCATCTTGGTTTCCAGCGCCTTCGCGTTGCGCCGAATAAAATTAGCGTGTTTGGAGCTTTTCTCCACGGCAACCGCGGAGGCTGCGCCGCGGCTGAGGCATTCCAAACTAAGCGCGCCACTGCCCGCGAACAGTTCGAGCACGGTGCAGCCCTCAATCCACGGGCCGAGACTATTGAAGATGGCTTGGCGGACTTTGTCCGGCGTGGGTCGCACGCCGAGGCCGGGTGGAACGGTGAGAGTGCGGCCTGCCCATTGACCGCCGGTGATGCGCATGGTCAGTCGTCCCGTCGTTAAGGTTTGCGCGCGGGGTGAGTGAGTAATTTGCGCATGCGTTCGTTGTCCAATTCCAATTGCCGGATGCGCTTGAGCAATGCGGCACGGTCATTTGACGAGGATGAATCCGGCGCATGCCGCGCGCGCAATCGTGCGATCTCTTCCTTGAGCCGGTGATTTATCCCCAACGCTTCGATGTACAATTTCTCACTGCGCAAGGCTTGGGTGCGCAGGTATTTCAAATCCGCATCGAGCTTGTCTTTTTCGCTTTGGAGCTTGTGGTTTTCGCCCTGCACCTTGGCGTAAAGTTTGGGGTCAGCCGATTTGGGCCGGGCGGCGAGCGCTTCACGCAATTGTTTTTTGGCAAAATCTGCCGATTTTTCGGCGGCAGCCCATTTGCGTTGGGCAATCAAATTAGCCTCATGGAGTCTGGCGAAATTTTGATCAGTGAGGCGTTTTTCTTCCTGTAATTTTGCGTACCGAATTTCCCATTTCTGTGCCGGCACCGGTTGGGACGGAGCTTTTGGGGGAGCGTTGCCGATAATTTGCGCCGGCGTGATGCCGAGTGCGCGCGCGAGTGGAATGATCTGTGCATCAATTTGCCCGAGCAAACTCTTCACCACTACGGGATTCCACGTGGCGTGTTGACGGGAAACCTCTTCCAGTTTCCGGCGTGCATCAACGAAGCTGCTCAGTGCTTTTTCTTTTGCACCGGTCCGCACCAAAACGAGCCCCTCGGAATAAAGAGAATGGGCATGGTGGTATTCGTCGTTAGGCAAACCTCCGGCCCATGCCGATACAGACAGAATAATCCCCAAAATGAAACTGAATCCCCACCCCCTCATCGCCGCCACCGTGGCAGATTCAATTTGGAAACGCAAGCTTTTCCATTTCTCTTCGGAGGGCATCGGTTGACATTCGCCGCCGTGAATTGCTAACCTTGGGTGTTGTGAGTGTGCCACTGAACCAGCCCGTGCTCGTGCTGAACCGCCTTTGGCAGGCGGTGAACGTCTGCTCCGTGCGCCGCGCCGTGGGCCTGCTCTTCACCGGGCACGCGCAGGTGGTTTACAATGATGCCGCCGACGGTTTCCAAACCTTCAGCTTCGGCGAGTGGCAGGATTTCTCCGAGGCCGAACCGCACGCGGACTCCATCGCGGCGGTGTCCTTTCGGCTGCGCATTCCGCGCGTGATTTTGCTGCTGGCGTACGACCGGTTTCCCCGGCAGGAAGTAAAGTTCACGAGGCACAATATTTTTGAGCGCGATAAAAATATCTGCCAATACTGCGGCGGACGATTTGACCGGCGTGATTTGAACCTCGACCACGTCATCCCGCGCGACCGTGGCGGGCCTACCACGTGGGAAAACATCGTGTGCTCGTGCATCCCGTGCAACACCCGCAAGAGCAACCGCACCCCCCGCGAGGCCGGCTTGAATTTGATCACCAAACCGCGCAAGCCAAAATGGCGGCCATTCATTCAGGTGAGTTTTGGCGTGAAAACGCACGATAGCTGGAAGCACTTCATCGACGTCGCCTACTGGAACGTCGAATTAGGTGAAGAAAAAGACTAAGCCTCCTCGCGCGAAGCGGAGGCGGCTTCATCAATCATTTCCCAGAAATCCGGATTCTCCGCCAACGCATCGTCTTCTTCCTGCGTCATGTTCACGTTGCGGAAGAAAAAATCCTTCAACGTGTTGCGCGAAAAAATGCGATGCACGACCACCCCCAACTCGTGGCATTCAAAATACACACGGTAATTTCCAACGCGATAACGATGCAAACTTTTCACTCCATGCTCCAGGCGTCCATAAAATCCGCTGGCGCGCACCTCATCGGGCAACCCGCGAAACTCACCGAGAATCTGCAACTGCAAATCTTTCGGCATCCTCGCCAGCTCCGCCGCACTGGTGGGATTAAAAATAATTTGAAAATATTTCAGCGCCATGCCTTTTCCTTTTCCGTAACTCCTTATTCTGAAATGGTAGCCCGTAGGGGAATTGAACCCCTCTCTCAGCCTTGAGAGGGCCGTGTCCTAGCCGATAGACGAACGGGCCATCGGAACAGAGAAACTAACACTCTGTGAATAAATGTCAACACCGCGCCGGAAGCTCAATCGAAGTACGTTTCCTCTTCCGCTTCGCTCACCGTTTCGATAAAGTCCACAAATTCATCGGCGGGTTCAGCCACAAACTCCCAGTCACGCGCACGCCAGTTGAATCTCAATGTATGGGCGTGGAGGGCTTGGTTTTTAAGAATGAGCCTTTGCCGGTCGGCATCGGTCAACTCGGATTTCACAAACTTTAAATACCACGATTCATCAAGCCCATAAAGTTTGTCGCCCACGATTTCATTACCGAGATGTTGGAGGTGGATGCGGATTTGGTGCTTCCGGCCGGTGACGGGTGCCACGCGCAGCCACGTAAATTTTTCCCCGTCGCGCTCGAATTTCCAATGCGTCCAATAGCGCGTTTGCGAGGGATGCCCATCATCGCGCACGCAATCTTTCAGCGCCACTTCGCTGGCATCATCCGCGCCAAGCGCAGCGTCGATGGTGCCTTCACTTTCCGCCACGTGCCCGTGGACGATGGCCCAGTATTGTTTTTCCACCTCGCGGCTTTCCCACAGTTTGCGCAACTCGCGCGCGGCCTCATCGGTTTTGCCTACGCACACCACGCCACTGGTTTCGCGATCGAGGCGATTGATGAGATGCACCGACTTCTCCGCGCCGCGATACAGCCGCAACCGCCCCGCCAAACTCGAGCGCTCATCGCCCTTCGTGGGATGACACACGAGCCCCGCCGGTTTGTTGAGCACCAGCAAATCGTCGTCCTCGTGCAGAATTTCAAATAAATCGTTCAAAAGAAAAATCCCAATGACCAGAACCGAGTTCCAAGTTCCAATGACCAAGAACCCAATACCCAAGGAATACCCAAACCCCAATACAAAAAAACTGCCGCCATTGGGCATTGGGTATTCCTTGGGCCTTGGTCATTGGGGTTTGGTCATTCCATTCTGGTCATTGGAACTTGGCCATTTCACTTCCCCCCTTCACACTTCCCCCGTGAAGCTTGGCATCATTTCCGACACCCACGGCACCGTGCCCACTGCCGTGCACACCGCGCTGGCGGGGGTGGATCATATTTTGCACGCGGGCGATGTGGGGCCGGTGGATGTGATCACCGAGCTGGAAGCCATCGCGCCGGTCACCGCCGTGCGGGGCAATACTGATTTTGCCATCGACTTGCCGGAGACTCGTCTCATTGAGTTTGCCGACAACAAATTTCTCATTCATCACATTGTTGATTTCCCCATGCCTTCGCAAAGGGTGCGCGCGTTGTTAGCGGAGGAGCAGCCGGATGTCGTCGTCTTTGGCCACACGCATATGCCGTGCAATGAGTTGCTCGACGGCGTGCTCTATCTCAACCCCGGCTCACCGGCAACGCCGCGCGGTGGCGCGCCCGCCAGCGTGGCGATTGTTGAATTTGAAAACGGCACGCCTCGCGCACGCCACATCACGTTGACTTGAAACCGCCGCAACCGCATCCTTCCCGCACCCGACTATGAACATCCATCACCTCGAATTATTTCACTACGTCGCCAAACACGAGGGCATTGCCGGTGCGGTCCGCAACATCCCCTACGGCATCCAGCAACCGGCCGTCAGCGCGCAGGTCATTCAATTAGAAAACGACCTTGGCGCCACTCTCTTCCAGCGCCGCCCCTTCGAGCTGACGCCCGCCGGTGAGGAGCTTTATGATTTTGTCCGGCCCTTTTTTGCCAACCTCGATTCGATCGGCGAAAAAATCCGGGGCGGCGTGGCTCAAACCATTCGCATCGGCGCATCGGGCGTGGTCTTTCGTGAGCACTTGCCGGATTTGCTGAACGCCGCGCGCAAGGATTTTCCTGGCCTGCATCCGGCGTTGCGCGTGGGCATCCAGCCAGAAATCGAGCAGTGGCTGCTCGCTAATGACGTGGACCTCGGCGTCACCGTGCTTGGCACCAAACCGCCCGCGGAACTCAAATCCGAAAAACTGCTTGAGCTGCCTTTGGTGCTGGTGGTGCCAACAACGGTCCGCGTGAAATCCGCCGCCGAAATTCTCGGGCAAGATCGCATCGCGCAAACACTCATCAGCCTGCCGCAAAACGAAGGCATCAGCCGCACCTTCCAATCCGAACTCGCCGCGCGCAAAATCGATTGG
>CAUZWB010000176.1:0-5598 GCA_963583525.1 Verrucomicrobiia bacterium
ATCATTGTGCCATCGGCCCTCGCATTCAACTCGCGATTATTGTGAAAAAATACAACGTCGGAATTATCGGATACGGCTGGGCGGCCACCGCTCACATTGACGCCATCAACGCCTCGGGCATGGCCCAGGTCACTCGCGTGTTTTCATCGCGCCTATTGGACGATGATGAACTCAGTGTGCGACATGGCAGCCGCATCAAAACCACCACCAACCTCAACGCGATGCTCAAGGATCCGAATGTGGATGTGGTGGATGTGACAAGCTACCCGTACCAACACGCCGATCAAGTCGTCGCTGCGGCTAAAGCGGGCAAGCATCTCATCATCGAAAAACCCCTCACCCTCACTAAGCCGAACTTGCGGCGGATGGTGGCGGCGGTGAAGAAGGCGCGCGTGAAAGTTTGCGTCTGTTTTGAGTGCCGATTTGCATCGCAATTTCTCACGATAAAATCCGTCGTGGACCAAGGGCTTGTCGGCAAAATCCACTACGGCGAAGTCGATTATTATCACGGCGTTGGCCCGTGGTACGGCCAGTATCGTTGGAACACTAAAAAGGATGCAGGCGGCAGTAGCTTGCTTTCGGCCGGTTGCCACGCGATGGACGCGCTTTTGTATTTTATGGGCTCGACGGATGTGGTGGAAGTAACCAGTCATTCCACGCAATCGAGCAATAAAATTTTCAAAAAATACGAATACGACACCACGAGCGTCACGATTCTGAAATTCAAGGACGGCCGTCTCGGCAAAGTCGCCAGCGTCATCGATTGCTTGCAGCCGTATTATTTTCACACCCATCTCGTCGGCAGCGAAGGCAGTATTTTGGACAACAAATTTTACTCAAGTAAAATGGGCGCGCTAAACAAAAACGAATGGAGCACGCTGGCCACGCAGCTGGTGGATTCCGGCGATGTGAGTGATCATCCGTATCAAACGCAGTTCGAAGCCTTCTTCACCGCGTTGCGCGCCGGCAAGGAAATGCCGCACACCAGTCTCACGGACGCAGCGCGCACGCACAAAATTATCTTCGCCGCTGATAAATCTGCCGCCACCGGCAAACCCGTGCGGATCAAATAACAATGCCCAAACCCTCGGCCATAGCCATCGGGGCGCATCCGGATGACATCGAGTTCGCCATGGCCGGTACGCTGCTACAGTTGCAGGCGGCGGGTTGGGAGATTCATTATTTAAATCTTTCCAGTGGCAATTTGGGCAGCGTGAAACTGAATGCCGCCCAAGCCACTCGCACCCGCACGCGGGAATCGAAAGTCGCAGCAAAAATATTGGGTGCAAAATATCATGCGAGCATCTGTAATGATTTGGAAATCATGTATGACGTGCCGACGCTCCGTAAAGTGGCGGCCGTGATCCGTAAATCCAAAGCCTCGGTTGTCCTCACGCATTCGCCGGTGGATTACATGGAGGACCACACCAACACCTGCCGCCTCGCGGTCACAGCAGCTTTCGCGCACGGAATGCCCAACTTCAAAAGCACACCCAGCACCAGGCCTTTTGCGAACAACGTCACGGTGTATCACGCTATGCCCCACAGTTTGCGCGATCCATTGCGCCAGCGCGTGATGGCCGGTGCATTTGTGAACACGACTCGGGTTCGCGCGCAGCAAGTGGAGGCGCTGGCCGCACACGCGAGTCAACAGGATTGGCTGGATGTGAGTCAGGGGATGAACTCATACATCAAGGCGGGCGAAGAGGTGTCGCGGATGCTGGGCAAGCTGTCAAAAAAGTTTAAGTTCGCCGAAGGTTGGCGGCGGCATTTGCACTTTGGTTTCAGCTCCGAAGAATTGGATCCACTGAAGGACGCCCTCGGGAAAAATTATTTGATCAATCAAAAATACGAGCGAGCACTCAAAAAAGAAAAATAACATGCCACGCAAACTCAGCACCATTGCTCCCGATTGGTGGGATTACACTACCCTGGAAAACGACCTCATCCGCGATGCCGCCAAACTCACGCCGCGCCAAATCGAAAAGCTCGCGCGGCCGGGCTTTCGCGTGATGATGTATGATACACTGGAGGATTTTTACCTTGCTGAGGCGCTGGAATATATCGAGGCATGGCGCAATTCCACGCCGGATAATCCCGTGGGCATCTGCGGCCCCATCGGCCCCACCGAACAACTGCCGCTTGTGGCGCGCCTCGTGAATGCCCTTGGGCTCAGTGTTCGATCCGCGCATTTCTGGGGAATGGATGAATGGTATGATGGTAAACGGGAAGTCTCAGTTAAACATCCGCTTTCGTTTGAAAGAGCCGACCGCGAATTGTGTTTCAACAAAATTGATAAAACCCTCTGCATGGCCGATGAAAATTTACATTTCCCCAAGGCCAACACCAAGCCCTTCATTGATAGTTGGGAAGGCGTGCGCTGCGCCGTGATGCAAGGTGGGCAGGGCGACATTAAACACTGGGCCTTCAACGATCCATTGCCGCGAAAAGGTAAATGGAAAAGCAACCCGCCGTCCGCCAAGGAGTATCGCAAGCTCGGCACGCGCATCGTGGATTTGCATCCCGTGACCCTTGCCCAAAACGCCCGCACCAGCGGCGGCGGCAACATCAGCCTAGTGCCCCAGCAAGCCATTACCGTGGGCCCACGCGAAACGTGGCTAGCGGAGAAGGTAAGCATTTGGCAGGCCGGCGCGCACGATAGCCCGTTCGGTCAACGCCTCACCACGTTAATGATTTCCAAAGGCATCGCCGACAGCGCCGTGCCCATGAGTCTGTTGGCCGATCATCCCAACGTGCAGTTCAATTTCTTTCGCGGCGGCCTCGGCACTTGCGAAGTGGAAATGCACTAATGTCCAATCGACCCCGCGATTTCTTGCCCTCCAGCCCGTCGCCCCTATAATCCGCGCCGTGCTGGACATTAAATACATTCGCCAAGAGCCAAACGCCGCCAAGGAACGGTTGGTCGCGCGTGGCGAGAACGCAAGCCGCATTGATGAACTGTTGGCGCTGGACGAACAACGGCGTGCGTTGGTCACCGAAGCGGAGACTTTGCAGGCTACCCGAAATGCTGTTTCCAAAGAAATCGGGGTGCTGATGGGCCAAGGCAAAGGAGATGAAGCCGAGGCCAAGAAAAACGAAACCCGCGAGTTGGGTAGCAAGGTCGATTCGCTCAATGCGCAGCGAACCGAGGCCGATGAAGCGTTCAATAATCTGATTCTTACTTTACCGAATCTCGCCCACGAAAGCGTGCCCGTCGGCGACGAGAGCGCCAATGCGGAAGTAAAAGTGTCGGGCGACAAAGCCACGTTCGATTTTGAGCCAAAAGGACATCTTGATTTGTGCGATTCGCTAAAGCTCATTGATTTCGAGCGCGGCGCGAAACTCGCCGGCAGTGGCTTTCTGCTATATACCGGCTGGGGGGCGCGATTAGAGCGGGCGATGATTCAATTCCTGCTGGATCTCCACGTTCACGAGCATGGCTACACCGAGGTGAGTCCGCCTTTTATGGTGCAGGCGGAGTGCATGGAAGGGGTGGGGCAATTCCCAAAATTCCTCGATCAGGCCTACGCCGTACAGGAAGGGCTGGATGGCGAAACTTTAGGCAAACGCTATCTCATTCCCACCGCCGAAGCGCCCGTGGCCAATTTGCATCGCGGTGAAATTCTCAGCGAAGAAGAGTTGCCCAAAAAATATTGCGCGTATAGCCCGTGTTTCCGCGCCGAAGCTGGCGCGGCCGGCGTAGCCACGCGCGGAATGATTCGCGTGCATCAATTTGACAAGGTGGAACTCATCAAAGTGGTAAAACCCGAGACCGGATATGATGAACTTGAAGCGATGCTTGCCAACGCGGAAAAAGTTTTGCAACTCCTTGGGCTGCATTATCGCGTGCTGCTGTTAAGCAGTGGTGACATGGGTTTTGCCGCCGCCAAAACCTACGACATCGAAGTGTGGGCGCCGGGGCAGGGGAGCTACCTCGAAGTGAGCAGCGTGTCTAACACCGAAGATTTTCAGGCGCGCCGCATGAAAACCCGATTTAAGGCAGAGCAGGGCGGCAATCAACTGCCGCACATTCTCAACGGCAGCGGCGTGGCGCTCGCGCGATTATTTGTGGCGCTGATCGAAACGTATCAACAAGCCGACGGTTCTATCGCCATCCCTGAGCCGCTGCAACCGTACCTGCGCGCTGATCGCATTTCCGCCTAACGTAAAAAATGCGCATCCTGCAGGCGACCAGCGAGTTTTTTCCGTACTCCAAAACCGGCGGCTTGGCCGACATGGTTGCGGGGCTTTCCGGTGCGCTAGCACAATCTCACGAAATCACCGTAGCCACTCCATTGTATCAGGGGATCCGAGAAAAATTTCCTGACATCAAGCCAGCTGGAAAACAATTTAATATCCCCATGGGCGGCATCACCCTAATGGGGCGTTGGTGGCAACATCAACCTTCCGCCAACCTCACAGTATTATTGCTAGAAAACGACGCTTTTTATCATCGCCAGGGCATTTATATGGAACACGGGGAAGGGTATTGGGACAACCCGGAACGGTTCATATTCTTCAGTAAATCCGTGAGGCAGTTGATCCCGGATTTTGATGTGGCCCATTTGCATGATTGGCAAACCGCAATCGTTCCGATGCTTCAAAAGGAAGGGGCAGGGGAGAGTGCGGCAAGGACTGTTTTCACCATCCACAATCTCGCTTATCAAGGTTCATGCGCGGGAGATCATTTTAACCTCACCAATTTGCCGGTAAAATTCTTTCACTCACGCGGGCCAGAACATTTTGGCAACTTGAATTTCATGAAAGCCGGCCTCCACTATGCCGATGCCATTACCACCGTAAGCCCACAATATGCGCAGGAAATTCTCACCAATGAGTTTGGTGAAGGGCTCGATGGGGAGCTTTTGAAAAGGCGCAAAGACCTTACCGGGATTCTCAACGGCGTTGATTACAATGAGTGGCGCACGATCAACAATCCGCATCTAACTGCTGATTACGACATTAACAACCTCTCTGGTAAAAAGAAGTGTAAATCCGAGTTACTAGAAATATTTGGATTGCCGGAGGAGGGTTTGCCGTTGATGGCAGTGGTGTCACGTTTGGCAGAACAAAAAGGCATCGGGCAACTGGTGGAAGTGCTCTCAAAATTATTACCGGATAATAAATTTCAGTTCGTCTTATTGGGTTCTGGCGATGGTGCGTTAGAAGAAACATTACTTCGATTGAAATCAACATTTCCAAAACAAGTCGGGATTAAAATTGGATACGATCAGGCTTTGTCGCATCAGGTAGAGGCAGGCGCGGATTTCTTCCTCATGCCATCGCGCTTCGAGCCATGCGGATTAAATCAACTTTACAGCCTCCGTTATGGCACAATACCAATCGTGCATGCCGTTGGCGGCCTTAAAGACAGCATCACAGATATCGCAAGCAAACATGGCAACGGAATTTCCTATGATCAATTTGAACCCACTGAACTCAAAAATGCCATTCAGCGCGCTATAGATTTATTTGGTAGCCCAATCAAATTGAATGAAACTCAGCAAATTGGCATGGCATTAAACCATTCGTGGCATCATGCAGCTGAACAATATTGCGATATTTATCAACCTTAACAGATCAACTGAACATGAACGA
>CAUZWB010000177.1:0-5596 GCA_963583525.1 Verrucomicrobiia bacterium
GAGGCATTGCGCCATTCGTAAATGAATCTTCGCACTAAAATTACGTCCAAACCCTCTCGACCGTGATAAACCGGAATCTCAAAAACTGCCTTTTTTCAGTCGTCATTTTAATGACCGGCTGCGAGGCGGCTAAGTTTCGTGATGCCGCCGATGCCGAGGTGTACGGCATCCTCAAACAACGCGGCACCGATGTGCTCGGCGTGGAACAGGATTACGATATCCGTACCGTGTGGAGCGGTCGCGCCCCGGATGCTATTCCGCCCGCGGAGATTATCACCGAACGCTTCAATGATAACGCCCGCGTGCTCACCCTCGAGGCCGCTCTGGGGATGGCGGTGACGAACAACCGCGCGTATCAATTGCAGAAAGAAACACTGTATCTTGCCGCGCTTTCGCTCACGGGCACGCGGCACAAGTTTGTGTGGCAGCCCACCAAAAGCACGGCAGATCTCGGCCTCGTGCGCGAATCGGGCAAGGGGCTCAAAGGGGATTCAGATCTCGACCTCACATTCAGCAAACTTTTCAAAACCGGCGGCACGCTCACCGCCACTTTGGCAAACGACCTCGTGCTATATTTTAACGGCAAACCCAAAGTGCCTGACATCACACTCAAACTCACCCAACCGCTGCTGCGCGGCGCGGGGCGGGCCATCGCCGAGGAGGTGCTCACGCAGGCGGAGCGCGACGTGGTGTATGCGGTTCGCACGTTCAGCCATTACCAAAAGACCTTTGCCATCGAGACGGTGTCCGAGTACTTCCGCATTCTGCAAAAAAAGGATTCGGTGCGGAACAGCTACAGCAACTACCAAAACCTGCAGGCCTCCCGTGCGCGTGCCGAAGCGATGGTGGAGGCGCAGCGGTTGCCGAAGTTTCAGGTGGATCAGGCCCGGCAAATGGAATTTTCTTCGCGCGTGAAATATCTGGCCGCCGTGGAGAGCTATCGCGCCGCGCTGGACAGCTTCAAGCAACGGCTAGGCCTGCCTTTGGGTGAAGACCTCAAGCTGGACGACCTCGCCCTGCGCGAGCTGGTGCAGGAGGGCCTCACGCCGTTGGAGCTCAATGCGCGCAACGGCTATCTGGTCGCCATCACCAACCGGCTGGACATGCTCAACCAAATTGACCAATACGAGGATTCGCAGCGCAAAGTGCGCGTGGCAGCGGATAATCTTCAACCGAGCCTGAACCTTGTGGCGGATGCAAAATTGACCGACCAATTTTACAGCTCCTTTTCGCCGGAAGATTTCACCGCCAACGCCGGTTTGCAGCTGGGGTTGCCGTTGGATAAATTAACCGAGCGCAACGCGTACCGCACCAGCCTGATCAGTTTCGAAAAACAACTGCGCGCGCTGGCCACCGAACTGGATGGCTTACGAGAGGACATCCGGCAGGGCACACGGCAACTGGCTCAGCAACGCGAAAATTATTTCATCCAGCAAAACGCCCTTGCCCTCGCCCAGCAGCGCGTGAACGTGATGCCGCTACTGCTCGATGCCAATCAGGCGGACATCCGCGACCAACTCGAAGCACAGGCCGACCTCGTCAGCGCGCAGAACGCCGTCACCGGCGCGATGGTCAATTACCACGTGGCACGCTGGAATTTATTGAAGAATTTGGGCGTAATGCGCGTCGAAACCGGACAATTTTGGCTGAAAAACCAGCCGATTCCCGGCATGCCTGCACCGGTTAATACAGGAGCAGCGGCGCAATTGCCCAGCGTAGTGACGCCGAAGGAGGTATTTGGGGAGTAATAATTAAACATGGCAAAAGCGAAGGCATTTATTAAAAAGTATCCGGCATGGACCACGGTGATCATCGTGCTGCTTGCCGGTGTATTCATGGGTGCCAAGTGGCTGGAACCCACGGTCGACCCGACTGCCGCGATGCAGTTTGCCACCGCCCAGCGCGGTGACCTGCGCGTGACGGTGTCCGAAGGCGGCTCGCTCGATTCCACCCGCAAGCTCAACCTCCGCTGCGAACTCGACGGCGGCGGCACCATCGTGGAGCTGGTCAACGAAGGCACTTACGTCAAAGGCCCGTATACACATCAGGCGGAGGAAGGCGACACCCTTCAAACCCTCACCGAAAAATACATCACCCTTACCCAAATCCCCGGCAGCACCGGGCAACCTACCAAGCCGCAAGTCGAGGCGCTTGAGCAATCCATCCGAAGGCTCAACCCCGATGCGGATTGGGAAAGCCTGACCCTCGGCGAAACGCTGCATTTGCCCGGTGCGCTGCTGGTAAAGTTTGAAGACGGAGCTTTGCGGGAGCGAATCTTCGGTCAGGTCAAATCGGTGGAGGACGCCGAGCGTGATTTGTCCAATTCGGAAAAAGATTTGGCGCTGCGCAAGATTGAAACCGCCGAGGCGGATCGGCAGGCGGAACTCAACGTGGAATTTGCCGAGCAAGATTTGGCAAAATATATCGAAGGCACCGCGCCGCTCGCCAGGCTGGCATTAAAGGGCGACATCGATATTGCTGAAGAGGAAATCAAGCGCGCCGAGGACCGCCTCGTCAGCACCAAAAAACTCCGCACCAAAGGTTATGCCACCGACCTCGAAGTGCAGGCCGATGAGCTGACCATTCAAAAGCAAAACAACCTCATTACCAAGTACAAGAAACAAATGGATTTGCTGGAGCGGTTTGATATCCCGCAAATGACCAAGCGCAACCAATCCAAACTCTCCCAAGTGCGCGTGACCGTAAAGCGCATGATTGAGAAATCCAAGGCCATCGTCGAAAACCAAATCGAAGTGGTCGTCCGCCGAAAGGCCGGGCTACAGGCCCAGCGCGACAAATTGGATATGTACCGCGACCAACTCATCAAGACCGAGATGCGTGCCCCGCAGGACGGCCTTGTCATTTTTGCCCAGAGCAATTCGCGCTCCAACGAAAGCTACATCAAGCTCGGCGCGATTGTCCGCAAAGGCTACAACGTCATCGATTTGCCGGACGTCAGCGAGCTGATGGCCGTGGTGCAGGTGCACGAATCATACGTGCGCCACCTTCGCACCGGTCTCCAGGCGGTGGTGAAAATTGATTCACTTCCGGAACAAGAATTTGTCGGCATCGTCCGCAAAGTGGCCCCCACGCCGGATCAGCGTCGGCGCTATTATGAAAATATTTCCGTGTACGATACTCACGTGTGGATCGTGGACAAGGAAGGCCGACTGCCGGCGGATCTTAAGCCGGGGGTTTCCGCGCGTGCCGAAATCGTCATCGCCGAGCTGGAAAATGTGCTTAAAATCCCCGTGCAATGCGTCACCACAAAAGGCGGTAAAAAAGTGGTGCTGGTGAAACGCGGCGAGACGATTGAAATTGTTCCCGTAGAAACCGGTCAGTTCAGCGACCGCTTCATTGAGATTCGCAGTGGCCTCACGGAGGGCGATCAAGTTTCGTTGTCGCCGCGGATTCCGGAATCCACCCAAGGCAAAACGCAAGCGGCGGACGGGCAGTAACCGCGCCCATTGCGTATGAACCTCTCCCTCATTCGCGTCATCCACCTTGGCATCAAGAGTTTGATGCTGCACAAAATGCGTTCGCTGCTCACGATGCTGGGCATCATTTTCGGCGTGTGCTCGGTGATCGCCATGCTCGCCATCGGCGAGGGCGCCAGCTACGAGGCGCAGGAAGCCATTCGCGCGCTCGGCAGTCGCAACATCATCATCCGCAGCGTGCCGCCGCCCAAAGGGCAGACCACCGCCGACGCCGTGCAAACGTACACCGCCAACTACGGCCTCAAGTTGGCCGACATCAAATTACTGGAGGAAACACTGGACCCGCGCATCACCGCCACACTTGCCAAGCGCCGTTACCGGATGAGCGTCCGCGTCGGGCGCGTGGAAGTGCCCGGCACCGTTTGGGGCACGCAACCCAATCACCTGCGCATGAGCCAAATGGAGTTGCTCGCGGGCCGCTTCCTGCTTCCCACCGATGACCGCGACAACGTGTGCGTGATCACCGATTCGATGGCGGCAAAACTATTCCCCATTTCAGACCCGCTCCAAGGCGAAATCAAATTCAACAACCGGCAGGTGTTTCGAGTGGTCGGCGTGGTGCGCGAAACCGCCGCCGCCAGCGCGCGCGCCCCGGGGCAGGATTTCGCCGGTCAGGCGCTGGATGCCAACCTTTACATCCCGCTCGCCTCCGCACACGCACGGCTGGGCGTGCTGTTCACCGAGCAGTCTTCGGGCAGCCGCATTCGCGAGCGCGTGGAGCTACATGAACTGGTCGTCGAACTGGCTAATGTCGATCAAGTCGAAGCCACCGTGCCCGCCATCCGCGCCGCGTTGAAGACGTCGCACAAAAAAATGGATTACGAAATCATCGTGCCCCTTGAGCTGCTGCGGCAGGCGGAAGCCACCAAGCGTATTTTCAACATCGTGCTTGGCTCCATCGCCGGCATCAGCCTCATCGTCGGTGGCATCGGCATCATGAACATCATGCTCGCCACCGTCACTGAGCGCACGCGGGAGATCGGGATCCGGCGCGCACTCGGCGCGCAGAAGGGCCAGATCATCACACAGTTTTTGGTGGAGACCGTCGTGCTTTCGATCGCCGGCGGTTTGGTTGGCGTGGTGCTCGGCGTGGCGCTGCCATTTGCAGTGGAACATTTCGCCGAGATGAAAACCATTGTCACCCTCCCCGCCGTGCTTCTGGCCTTCGGCATTTCTGCGGTAGTGGGTGTAATCTTCGGCGTCTATCCCGCCCGTCGCGCTGCTGAGCTCGATCCCATCGAGGCATTACGCCATACTTAAAGTCGCTCATTCTTTTTTGGCACGGCAATTGCTTTAATCGTGTCATAGGAAGACTGATACGAAAATCGCTGAGTTTTCCTAGTAAATTGTCGCTGTCGAGTGTGATTTCACGCAATTTGAGTGGATCTCACGCAAACACTGGCCCCCCAACCTAAACATTGCCATAAGGATCAACAAAATGAAGAAACTCACAAAAAACGGATTCACGCTCATTGAGCTGCTGGTCGTAATCGCCATCATTGGTATTCTAGCCAGCATGTTATTGCCTGTCTTGGCCAAGGCCAAGCAGAAGGCGAATGACGTGAAAGCGATGTCCAACCTCAAACAGGTGTCTCTCGCCATGCAACAGTATGTTGGAGACAATGACGAAACGTATCCAAGAGTATACGGTGGCAGCGGTAATGCCGGTCAGGCAATGTGGTTAAATTACCGTTACCCCAAGGAGAGCCAAATCCTTCAGTACCTTGGCAGTCAGGATGTGGGCGAGCTGGAGAAAATGTTCGTGAACCCAAAGGATAGATTCTTCAAGCGCCGCGGGTATAAATACAGCTACTCGATGAATGCGCGGCTAAACGATCGGCCGGCGGTATTCAATAGTGCGCAAAACATGGCGGTCCTGTTAGAGGAAGCCTGTCAGCATGATCCTGCAGATCGCGTGAATGCTGTCGATGGAAACCAGAATCGCACCGGCGGTAAATGGGCTTGGACCGCTGATGCGATCGTCGCCAAGACGGGTAAATACAACGCCGGTAAGACCTGCCGAGAGGTGGCAATCAACGATCCCTTCATGCTCGCTACGTGGAATGGTAGACTCCAGCTGTGCGATCCCGATACGGTGA
>CAUZWB010000178.1:0-5587 GCA_963583525.1 Verrucomicrobiia bacterium
AAATGGGAACGCCGCCCGCGGGAAGTGCTCGGCATCTTTTTGCGTTTGCTAAACCCTTTTGCGCCGCATTTGGCGGAGGAATTGGCGGGGCGTTTGGGCGAAGTTTCGGGTAATACGCTGGCGTATCAGCCGTGGCCGAGCTTCGATGAGGCGTTTTTGGTGGAGGATTCCATTGAGTTTCCAGTGCAGGTGAACGGCAAATTGCGCGGGCACATCGACATTACGCCTGAGACTTCGCGCGAGGAAATCGAAAAACTTGCGTTGGCGTGCGAAAAGGTGCAGCAATTTATTTCTGAAAAAGAAGTTAAGAAAGTCATCGTGGTGCCGAATAGACTAGTGAATATCGCGGTGAAATAACCAGTCGCAACGGTTTCAAGAGAGCTAATGAAATTCCTGACACCACAGGAACAGAAAGCGCTGATCGTTGTATTGGTGCTTTTATTGGTGGGCATGGCCGTGCAGACTTGGCGCACGGCGCATCCTCCGATTCGCCGAAGAAAGCAGCTCCAGCGGACGCTGAAGGCAAATGATTCATAAACAAAGTTACGACGAAGTGCTCGACAAGATCCTCGCGGTGGATTCGCGGTTCCATCGTGATGCGTATCATTTTGTGCGCGAAGGGCTCGACTACACGCAGCAATCCATTTCCAAACAGGAGGACGGCACCGTGCGGCACATCAGCGGGCAGGAATTACTCGGCGGCATGCGCGCCCACGCGCTGGAGCAATACGGCCCGATGGCGTTGTTGGTGCTCAACGAATGGGGCCTCACGCGCGGCGAGGATTTTGGCGAGATTGTGTTTAACATGGTCGAGCACGAGCTGCTCGCCAAAACGGAGGACGACACCCGCACGGATTTCGCCGGTGGCTATAGTTTCGATGAAGCCTTTCGCCAACCCTTCCTGCCACCCGCCGCGCCCGAGCTGGAATTGTCCAGGATGAACCGCACGATCACACCCGTCAACGCTCCCGAGCGATCCACAAATCCCACCGAGCCGAAAGCTTCGGACAAGCAATAAGCTCCGCGCTCATGCCTGACGGTTCACCCACCCCCGCCGGCCAACTCAACGCCGCCGGCGATACGCGCCTTGCCACTCTCGACAACGGCCTCACCGTCATCGTGCGCGAAGACCACAGCGCGCCCGTCGCTTCCGTGCAGGCGTGGGCCAAAACCGGCAGCATCCACGAAGGCGCGTGGCTCGGCGCCGGCCTTTCGCACATTCTCGAGCATATGCTTTTCAAAGGCACGGAAACCCGCGGCGTGGGGCGAATCGACCAAGAAGTGCAGGAAGCCGGCGGTTACATGAACGCCTACACCTCCTTCGACCGCACGGTGTACTATATAGATGTGCCCAACACCGGCGCGGGTACGGCGATTGATATTTTGTGTGACATCATGCAGCACGCTACGCTGCCCGAGGTCGAGCTGGCCAAGGAGCTGGACGTCATCCGCCGCGAAATCGATATGGGCCAGGACGACCCCGGCCGACGCGCAGGGCGGCGGCTCTTCGAGAGCGCTTACACCACCAGCCCCTATCGGCACACGGTGATTGGCTATCCCGATATTTTTAACGAACTGCGCCGGGATGACATCGTGGGTTACTATCGCGCCCGTTATATTCCGGGAAATATTTTTTATGTCATCGTGGGCGACGTGAACGCCGTGGAAGTCATCGAGCAAGTGGCCGCCGCGTTTGCGAACAACAAAAACAAACCGTCGCCGCCTGTGTTGCTGCCCAATGAGCCGCGCCAAACCGCCCCGCGCGAAGTCATCGAGGAAGCCCCCGTTCAGCTGGGTCATTTGCATTACTCGTGGCATGTGCCCGATGTGCGGCATCCGGACATGCCCGCGCTGGACGTGTTGGCCACGCTGCTGGGCAGCGGACGCAGCAGTCGTTTATACCAAAATGTGCGTGAGAAAAAAGGCCTCGTGAACAGCGCCGATGCGTGGACCTACACGCCTACCCAAAGCGGCCTCTTCGGAATGAGTGCGGTGGTGAATGCCGATAAATTTGATGGCGCTCGTAAGGCGTTGCTCGAAGAACTGGATCAACTCAAATCCGCCCAAGTGGAGCCCGCCGAGCTAAACAAAGTGATGAAGCAATTCATCTCCGCCACGCTCGCCACGCGCAAGACGATGGAAGGTCAGGCGCAAAACCTCGGCGACAGTTGGATTTCCGTCAACGACCTCGACTTCACCGATCGCTATCTCGAAAGCGTCAAACGCGTGAAACCACGCGACGTCTGTCGCGTGGCCACCGAATATTTGCGCGAGGACAACCGCACGCTGTACGCTTTGCTGCCCACCGGCGCATCGCCCGTGGTGGCGCGCGCGGAGGTGCAACACGTTCAGCATCCCATCCAAAAATTTGAGCTCCCCAACGGACTGCGGTTGTTAGTAAAGGAAGATCATCGCCTGCCCTTTGTTCAAATGCGCGCGCTCTTCCAAGGCGGCGTGCTCGCCGAGAAAATCGGCAACAGCGGCATCACCCAACTCATGGCCAAGCTGCTCGTGAAAGGCACCGCCAACCGCACGGGCCAGCAAATCGCCGAGCAAATCGAATCCGTCGGCGGCGGCATCGATGCCTACGGCGGCAACAATTCATTCGGCGCATCGCTCGAGGTGCTCAGTGGCGATACTCTGCTCGGGCTGGAATTAATGGCCGATGTGCTGCTGCAACCCTCCTTCCCCGAGGCCGCGCTGGAACGCCAACGCGTCGTCCAGCACGCCGCCCTCAAAGCGCAGTTGGACAAGTTGCTCCAAGGCACATTCCGGCTCATGCGCGAGAATCTTTTTGGCGGACAGGGCTACGGGCTGGACACCCTCGGCACCGAGGCATCGCTCGATAAGTTGGGCGCTGGCGATCTCGCTGCGTTTCACCAAAAATTCGCCGTGCCCAACAACGCCGTGCTCGCCATATTCGGTGATGTAAAAACCAACGACATTCGCGCCGAAGTGGAAAAAGCATTCGGCTTGTGGCCCGCCGGTAATGAGTTCCGCGCCCCAAAACACATCCCCCCCGGCGAAGGAATGCGCCGAGTTGAACAGGTGCGCGACAAGGAACAAGCCGTCGCCGTGCTTGGCTATCGCGGCTGTTCATTTTTTGATGAAGACCGCTACGCGCTCGAGCTCATCGGCGAAGCCTGCAGCGATCTTGGTAGTCGGCTTTTCCTACGCATCCGTGAAGAGCTGGGCCTCGCCTATTATGTGGGCGCGCAGAGCCATCCGGGATTCACCGAAGGCCACTTTTCATTCTACGCCGGCACCTCGCCGGAGCAACTTGAGCAAGTGGAAAAAGAACTGCTTGCCGAAGCCGCCAAGCTGCGGCAGGACGGACTCACCGACGACGAACTGCGTCGCGCCAAAGCCAAAATCATCGGCCAAAATAAAATCTCCCGCCAAGACCTCGGCGGCCTCGCCACGATGAGCGGCCTCGATGAGCTGTACGGCCTCGGCTTTCAATCCAGCGAAAAGGACGACGAAAAATACGAGTCCATCACCAAGGCGCAAATCGAAGCCGCCGCCCAAAAATACCTCCGCCCCGGCCAATGCGTAATGGCCGTGACGCATCCGTGATTGAGAGTGAGTAGTTTGGTTTCCCCTCATCCCACAACCAAACAAAAGTTGCTTCCCCGCCGCGCTCGTGCATCATCCCGCGTATGCGAGCCACATTAAAAACCATCGGCACTTTCTGTGCTTTCACATTCACCGCAATTTTTATGACCGCCTGCAGTTCCATTCCCAAGGCGTCCTTTGGCACCACGAAGGGTGGCGAGGCGACGGAGATTTACACACTCCAAAATCAAAACGGCCTCATCGCCAAGGTGACGACTTACGGCGCCACGCTGGTGGAAATGCACGTTCCAGATAAGGACGGCAACCTCACCGACGTCATCAATGGCTTTGACGACGTGAGCGGTTACGAAGGCGACGACAATCAATACTTTGGCTGCACCACCGGCCGCGTTTGCAATCGCATCGCGAAAGGGAAATTCACGATCAACGGCACCGAGTACACTCTCGCCATTAACAACGACCCCAACCACCTCCACGGCGGCAACGACAAAGCGCTGAGCAAACAAGTTTGGAAAGCCACTCCCGCTTGCGGGAAACAAGCCGTCACCTTTTCACTCACCAGCCCCGATGGCGAGGAGGGCTATCCCGGGAACCTCAGCATCAAAGTTACGTACACGCTCACCGACGCCAACGAGCTGCGCATTGATTACGAGGCCACCACCACAAAGGCCACGCCGGTGAACTTGACCAACCACGCCTATTGGAACCTCGGCGGCGCTGGCAGTGGGCCGGTGCTCAGCCACGAGCTAACGCTCAATGCCGATAACTTCACGCCCACCGACGACACGCTCATCCCCACCGGCGCGATCGCAAAAGTGGCGGGCACGTTTCTTGATTTCCGCGCGGCGCATGTCATTGGCGATCGCATCCCCGCCGATGACACCCCGTGGAAAGGCTACGACCACAACTTTGTCATCAACGGCAAAGCCGGCGAGCAACGGCTTGCCGCGAAATTGAAAGACCCCGCGAGCGGGCGCGTGCTGGAAATTTTCACGGACCAACCGTCCATCCAGTTTTACAGCGGCAACTTTCTGAAGGGCCAAACCGGTAAGGTCGGCAAAACCTATCCCCATCGCGGCGCGGTGTGCCTTGAATCCCAGCACCATCCCGATGCGGTGAATCACGATCAATTCCCCAACACCATCCTCGAGCCCGGCGACACCTATCGCACCACGACCGTTCACAAATTCAGTGCGGAATAGAGTTTTTGTGAATCTGCTTGCCGCGTTTTCCGCTCGGCGTCATTATCGGCGTGTCAGGGCCCATGGAATGTGGGCTTGCGAACTCCGCCAGGGCCGGAAGGCAGCAACGGTAGCTTGCCCCGCATCTGCCGTGGTCACCCTGGCCTATTTGAATTTCCCAACCACGGATTGAAGTGTCGTATCAAGTCATAGCGAGAAAGTATCGGCCGCAGCGGTTTTCCGAAGTGGTCGGCCAGGAGCACGTCACCCAAACGCTCAGCAACGCCATCGCCTCGGGGCGCATCGCGCACGCGTATCTTTTCAGCGGCCCGCGCGGCACGGGCAAGACGACCATCGCCCGTATCTTCGCCAAATGCCTCAACGCGACCGATGGCCCGACGGTGGATTTCAAAGACGACGACGAGCGTTGCATCGAGATCACCCAAGGCCGTGCGCTGGATGTTTTGGAAATTGACGGCGCGAGCAACAACGGCGTGGAGCAGGTGCGCGAGCTGCGCGATACCGCGCCGTACGCGCCGGCGAGTTGCCGCTTCAAAATTTACATCATCGACGAGGTGCACATGCTTTCCACCGCCGCGTTCAATGCGCTGTTGAAGACGCTGGAGGAACCGCCCGCGCACGTGAAGTTTATTTTCGCCACCACCGAGCCGGAGAAAGTGTTGCCCACCATTTTGTCGCGCTGCCAGCGTTTTGATTTGCGGCGCATTTCGGTTGCGAAAATCGTGGAGCACCTCACCCACATCGCGAAACAGGAAAAAGTGACAGTCGAGCCCGCCGCGTTGCAGGCCATCGCCCGCGGCGCGGATGGC
>CAUZWB010000179.1:0-5581 GCA_963583525.1 Verrucomicrobiia bacterium
TAGCGCGCGTGCTCAAGACGGATTCCGTCAACAATCTTGCCTTGCTCAAAATTGAGGCAATAACCCCCGCCCTCACTTTGATAACCGGGCGCCAACTTCACCTCGGGCTCCCGGTATTCACAATTGGCCTCCCCGCTCAATCCGAAAAAAACTCGGGCCCTAAATACTCGCACGGATTTATACGAAAATTAACGGGGCGAACACTGGACCCAAGACAAGTACAGGCAAATCTAAACGTGCAACCTAACCATTCGGGCGCGCCGTTGCTCGACTCCACCGGCCAAGCCGTTGGCATGTTGATGTTTCAGCTGAACGAACTGAAAGCCTATCGGGCAACCGGCAGCCTACCTCACACATTAAACACCGCGCTCAAAGCAAAACGCATCCATGCCTTTTTATTTGAATTCCCTGATATTCGCCGCCGCATGCCCCGGCCTTTAGCGGAAACCAGCTCCGCTCTTGCCAACAGCGAATTAGCGACGGCGCAAATTCTCGTACAATAATTGGTGCGGATAAGTTAAACAACTGAAGCTTGACAAATCCCATTTTTCCAGTATGTTCTTCGAACCCTTTCCAAGGAGGGCCACATGAGAGAGAAACAAACAGAACGGTTTATTTATGCCATTTTTGCTTTGGCATTTATTTTGGTTTTAGCCGGAACAGGTTGCGGCAAATCCAAAGCTCAAGTTAAAGCAGAAGCAAGCGCCAAAGCCAAGGCGGTTGCTGCGGAAGCGATGCGGGCCGACCCGGAAGATAAACTGGGGCAAGCCTACGATCATTACTCAGGCAACGGCACTCCCATTGATTACGAACGGGCCGCCCTGCTCTTTCGCGAACTGGCCGATGAAGGCCACGCGGTCGCTCAATTTTCATTAGGGGCCATGTTTCAAAACGGTCAGGGCGTTTCACAAAATTACATGGAGGCCGTCAAGTGGTATCAAAAATCAGCATTAGGAAATCACCCGGACGGACAATATTTATTGGGGCTTGCGCTTAAGGAAGGCAGCGGCGTACCGCGCGATCGCATTGAGGCATTCAAGTGGCTGCAACTCGCAGCCGAGGGGAAAAAAGAATATATCGAATCGCGTGATGAATTAGCACTGCTCCTGCCTGCCGAAATGGTGGCCGAAGGCAAACGCCGTGCCGAGGAACATCATCAGTATCACAGCGCAGGCAATTAGCCTCTTCGCACTTCCCCCGGCAAATCAAAGAACCGCATTATGCGGCACCACGGCATTTTTTTGAATGATGATAATGCCGTCGCGCACAACATAGCCATCGCCATCCTCGTTTTCCTCATGTCCCTCCGGACTAATCACGCAGTTATCGCCGATACGCGCGTTCTTATCGATGATAGCATTCTCAATCCGAGTGTTGCTGCCAATCCCAATGGAGGGAATGTTTTGTGCATGATGATCCTTGATTGAAAAATTGGATTCATAATAATCCGCCCCCATCATTACAACCCGATGAAGCTTAGTGCCGATTCCCACTACGCTGCGAACCCCCACGATGCTGTGGCTGATTTGCGCGCGATTGATGATACACCCGTCACTTAGCACCGCATGGTCAATAGCCGCGCTATTAATTTTACTGGCGGGCAGAAAACGCGGACGGGTGAAAATCGGCGCGGACATATCAAAGAAATTAAATTTAGGCAGTTCACTCGCCGCATCAAGGTTGGCATCAAAAAATGTTTTAATGGTGCCAACATCTTCCCAGTACCCCTGATACACATAGGAAAAGGACCGTCGGGTTTTGATGGCTTCAGGAATGATGTGTTTTCCAAAATCTGCTTGATCGCTGTCTAACAAATCCACCAACACATCGCGATTGAAAATATATATTCCCATCGATGCCAAAAACTGATCATCACTTGCCTTGATATTCAGATCCGAACAGGTGGAATCCGGTAATTTCAAGGAATCGATGAGCGCCTCATCTTTTGGTTTTTCTACAAATTCACGGATGCGTTGCGCCTCATCGATCTGCATAATCCCAAACCCGCTCACCGCCTCACGATTCACAGGGATAGTCGCTACAGTAAGCTCTGCATCGTTCTCAATGTGTTCTTTGAACACCTTCCTGAAATCCATATTGTACAACTGATCTCCGCTCAAAATAAGAATATGATCAAATCGATGATTCAAGAAATGTGACATGTGCTTCCGCACGGCATCCGCCGTGCCTTGAAACCAGGATGAATCCGAAAGCGTTTGCTCCGCTGCCAAAATTTCCACAAAACCATGCGTAAAATGATCGAACTTGTACGACTGCGAAATATGCCGATGCAGAGATGCTGAATTAAATTGGGTGAGCAAATACACCCGTTTAAGGCCCGAATTGATGCAGTTAGAAATGGGGATATCAACAAGCCGATACTTGCCCGCAAGCGGGACAGCCGGTTTGGCCCGTTGGCGGGTGAGCGGGAACAGACGCGTGCCGCGCCCTCCCCCCATCACCACCGACAAGACGTTATCAGGATCAAATGATTTGTGTTGATGTTCAGCCATGAAAACACTGCTTGCTCGCCGGCCATCCACCGACCACATTGGGCACGGCGAACCGCCTCGATTCGTTGGGATGGGTGACCATGCAACATTCAAAAGCGCAACGCGATAAAAAAGACTATGGCAATTCAAAAACATCGCATCGGTATCATCGGCGGCAGTGGGCTTTACGATATCGAAGGCTTTCACAACAAAAAATGGGTGAGCGTAAAAACCCCGTTCGGCACACCGTCGGACCAATTACTCACCGGCAAACTGGCCGGACGCGAGATTGCTTTCCTCCCCCGCCACGGCCGCGGACACCGTATTTTACCCAGCGAGCTAAACCACCGCGCCAATCTTTGGGCCATGAAAAAGCTGGGCGTGCACTGGGTCATCAGCGTCAGCGCGGTGGGGTCACTGCAGAAAAAGTATCGACCGTGCGACATCGTATTGATCGATCAGTTTCTTGATCGTACCAAGCAATCGGCAAACCATACTTTTTTTGGAGACGGCATCGTCGGTCATGTGGCTTTTGCCGATCCCATTTGTGAGGAGCTGCGCCAGTTGCTCTTGAAAAGTTCCAAACGAACAAAAACGCGCGCCCACAACGGCGGGATTTATGTGAACATGGAAGGCCCCGCGTTCAGCACACGTGCCGAATCGCTCACCAATCACAAGCTCAAGTACGACGTTATCGGCATGACCAATCTCGGCGAGGCCAAGTGCGCGCGCGAGGCGGAAATTGCTTATGCGACCATGGCGATGATCACCGATTACGATTGCTGGAAAACCGACGAAGCGCACGTGACGGTGGAAATGGTTATCGATAATCTCACCCGCAACGCCGCAACCGCCAAGGCTGTGTTGGCTGATGTAATCCCCCGCATTCCCAAAACTCCCGCCAATTGGCCATGCCACAGCGCGCTGGAAAATGCGATTATGACCGATCGGAAAGCGTGGCCTGCGAAGACGGTGAAGGCTTTGCAACCGATTTTGGGGAAATACCTCTAACTACTTTTTCTTTGGCGGATAACTCTGAGGCCCGTTTTGATACAACACCCCTTGTGTCTTCGTCTTCATTCGATAAATTTTATCGAAACAAGTGATGTACATGAAATTCAATTTCGGGCCGGCGAAGGTCACGCTGGTCATTCCTTTAATTCCCGGCGGACCTGGAATCACTCCGCTGATGCGGCCGGTTGGGTCAAAATACTGCACGCCCAGTTCGGTCGTCACATAATATCGCCCAAAGGCATCTGTGATCATTCCATCACCGCGACAAGATGAATTGAACTTGGGCAGGATTCCCCGCTCTGCATTTGGATTCGGCTTGAGGCGCATCGTCATGTACGGCTGTTTGTGGTTCAACGCACCATTGCTCTCAACCCGAAATGCCCAGCAATGTTTCCCACGAAAATCGGACACCGCCAGCGTGCCTTGATCCGGTGACAGACAAATTCCATTCGGGCCGGCAATGCCCACATCAGCTGCCATCGTTACACCGGTTTTTGTGTTCACGAAGGTCACTTGTTTTTTGGGTGTTTCAGTAAAATACAAATAACCTTTGTGCGTCACCACGAGATCATTTGGGCGCACATCCTTGGCGATCACCCTGATTTTACTGGTCATGACGTCAATCGAAATCAACTCCCGCGTGCGGCCACGGCAGGCGTATAATTTTCCGTCCGGGCCAAACTTCATCCCGCTGATTCCCGTTGCACCTTTGAGAAAAGGCAAAACGTTTCCAGCCGCATCAATCCGAAAAAGCCCCTGCTCGCTGCGCATATCTGAGAAATAAAAGTTGCCCTTACCATCAGCCGTCGGCGCGTCGCAAAACCCCAATCCATCCACCACGAGTTGCCATTTCTCGCCGGGAAGCAGAACTTGCGACAACGGCATGTCCTGTGCCAAAAGTGGGCTGGCAATGGCCAGTAAGATTGTCAAAAAATATTGCCTCATCGATTATTCCTTTCCTTTCACATGATCCGCCCAAAGCCAGCGCAAAGCGTCAGGCAAAATTACACCGCCGTGTTTCAGGTTGTGTTTGCCTTCGCCGTACACGAATTTGTAGTCCCAGTTCATAAACTTTAGCGCGGCAGCCATCTGTTCGTTGGCCAGCGGCCAATGGCCATGATTGTTGTTGATGTCGTTCCGACCCTCCTGCAAAAAAACTTTCACCGGCTTGCGTGCGGTTTTACGAATCCAGCTGGGATACACATGGCCGCCGCGAATATTCGTGAAGCTACCAATCATACTGTACACTTTACTAAATGCATCCGGTCGTTCCCACGCCACGGTGAAGGCGCAGATGCCGCCACTACTCGCGCCACAAATCGCGCGATTTCTCGCTTTGTCCGAGAGATTGTAGTTTGCGCCAACCGCCGGCAGCAACTCCTCGAGCACAAAACGCGCATATTGGTCGCCGAGTGAATCGTACTCAAAGCTACGGTTATTTACACGCCATCGATTTTCTGGAAACTCTTTCCCGCGATGTCCGGGATTCACAAAGATGCCAATCGTCACCGGCATTTCTTTTTTATGGATAAGATTGTCGAATACAATCGTCGCACGCACATCACCCTTTTCGTTCACGTACGCATGGCCATCCTGAAACACCATCACACACGCCGGCTGTTCGGCTCGATACTGCGCGGGCACGTACACGGAATATTCGCGTCGCGTGCCATTGAATATTTTGCTCTCAAGAATATGTTCTGTCACCTTGCCGCGCGGCACATTTTTTTGCCGTTCCGAATCCTTTGTGTGTTTGTACTCAGGTATTTTCGGCTGTGGTTTTTCAACTGCTTCCGGTTTTGCCTTGCTGAAAACCCACTTCACAGACTGCGGAAAAATCGAGCCGCCGTGCCGGCCACTGTGGCCATCTTCTCCCCAAACCATTTTGTGCTCATAGCCTTTGAACTGCAGCGCCTCCGACATTTGCGCGTTCGACAGCGGCCAATGCCCGTGCAGATTATCCAAATCGTTTCGACCTTCCGCCAGCAATACGCGGAGGTTTTTCCTGTCGGTTTTACGGATTAGCGCGGGGTACACATAGCCACCGCGGATGTTAGTAAAACTCCCGATATGAC
>CAUZWB010000180.1:0-5568 GCA_963583525.1 Verrucomicrobiia bacterium
AATCCGCCTCCGGCATGAACGCTGTGCGGAGCAATCCCCAAAACGCCTCGTCGCAATCCGCCTCCGCCAGCGGAGCCCAGTCATCCGCCAGCGCGGCCGGATCGAACGGATCTTTTTCCCCGTCAGCATCCGCCCCCAATGCATCGGTGATGAGCGGACAAGCCCGCGCGGAAAACAGCCAGACCATGGCTTCGGCCACCTCGCAATCCATGGCCCAGCCCGCCGCTGGAATGAACGCCGCGCGGAGTACCCCTCAGAGTGGCGGAGCCCAATCCGCCGCCGCTAACAGCGCGGCTGCTCCTAGTGCCGCCAGTGCCTCCGCTGCCAATAGCGCGCTGACGCCCTCCGCCTCTCAAGCGACCAGTTCCACTTTGAAAACTGCCCAAGCCCGCGCTGAACCGAGCCAAAGTATGAGTGCCGCGTCCGCGCAATCCATGGCCCAAACGGCATCCGGATTAAATGCGGCCCGCAGTGCACCATCGGATGCCAGCTCGCAATCTGCTTCCGCGAACAGCATGGCCGCAGCAAACGCCGCTCAAGCTTCCGGCTCGAACACGGCCTTGACGCCCTCCACCTCGAGCGCGGACAGCTCTAACGTGATGAGCCAAAGAACCGCTCAGGCCCAGCCCAGCCAAAGTATGAGTATGGCCTCCTCGCAATCTATTGCCCAGGCTGCTACCGGCCAGAGCGCGGCCCGCAGAACGCCGAATGCATCCTCGGCATCCTTTTCTCCATCAACCACTTCCGCGCGCAGCGCGACTGCGCCCAGCTCCGCGAGCGCCGCCAATTCTAGCAGTTCATTTTCCCCTCAAGCATCCGCTACGCGCGCAAGCTCCACCACCGTGCGAAGCAATGCCGCGCGCGCGGAATCGGGCCGGAGCATGTCCGGTGCATCCAGCCAATCCTTGGCCCAAGCGGCAACCGGCTCGCGAGGCACAGCTCGAAACAGCCCCAGCCAAACCTCCGGCCAAGGCACTGGCTCCGCGCAGGCGGGCAATTCCGCATCAGCAATATCCGGCACGGGCGCGAGTGGTTCATTTTCGCCATCGAGCACGGGCACACACGCTTCCACTTCCGGCGTGCAAAGCAATGCCGCGCGCGCGGAATCGGGCCGGAGCATGTCCGGTGCATCCAGCCAATCCTTGGCCCAAGCGGCAACCGGCTCACGAGGCACAGCTCGAAACAGCCCCAGCCAAAGCTCCAACCAAGGCACGGGCTCTGCGCAGGCGGGCAACTCCGCATCAGCAATCGCCGGCACCGGTTCGAGCGGATCATTTTCACCATCGGGCACGGGCACACACGCTTCCACTTCCGGCGTGATGAGTAATGCCGCGCGCGCGGAAGCGGGCCGAAGCATGACCGGCGCATCCGGCCAATCCATAGCCCGAGCGGCAACCGGTTCGCGGGGCACAGCCCGGAACGGTCCGAGCCAAAGCTCCAACCAAGGCACGGGCTCTGCGCAGGCGGGCAACTCCGCATCAGCAATCGCCGGCACCGGTTCGAGCGGATCATTTTCACCATCGGGCACAGGCACACGAGGGTCAACGGCCGGCATCATGAACAATGCCGCGCGTGCGGAAGCCGGCCGGGGATTAGCCCGTGCATCCGGCCAATCCATGGCCCAATCGGCGGTCGGCACACGTGGAACAGCCCGACGCGACCCATCCGGCAGTGTTGGAGGAATTATTGGAGGAGTAGGTTCTGCAGGATCGGCGCGTGGCGTTGGTCAAATAGCAGGCATTTCCGGTACGGGCAGCAGCCGTTCATTTGCCCCCACTCGTGGCGACTCAGCCAGAAGTTCGCGTGTCGCAATGAACTCCGGCTCTGGGAATCCGAATGTCGGTCACACGCAACCTCCAAGCTCAGCCCCGGCACCTTCGGGTGGATTTAGATTAGGCGGCAAAGTAATCCACACCGATCAGGTCATGCAACAAGCCGGCGCGAATTCAACCGCGCGGCCAATCCATTTTGCGGGCGCACGCCGGCGGCCTGCCTCGGCTTTCATTAGCCGACCCGATACAGCAACCTCTTCAGCAGCACCCGTGCGAGTGGCCATGGCTGGTCGACCGGGAAGCAGTGGTTCATTTTCACCCACAGTGACCCGAACGCATCAAACTATTCCCACCGTTGAAGAAATTCGCGTATCCCCGCCCACTCTTGTAGCGGCCACTCCCAGCGATAACTCAACCGATCTCGCACCGCTAACCAATCCCTACGAATTGCGCCTAAGCCCGAAACTGCGCGCCGACTTTGTGAAACGCCAAGGCGGCGGCCCCGAGACCGAATCCGCTGTAGCGCTTGCCTTGGAATGGCTCAAACGCAATCAAAGCAAAGACGGCAGCTGGAATCATCGCTCCGGCCACACCACCGCGGCCACCGGCGCGGCGATGTTGGCTTTTCTGGGATGGGGCGCAAAACACAATGAGCCCGGCCCCTATCAACAAACTCTTTCGAGCGCCATTGACTGGATGTTGAGTGTTGAGAAAAATGGTGACCTTCGTTATCGCGGAAATATGTACGACCATGGCATCGCTGCGATCGCCCTGATGGAAGCGTACAACCTGACCAAGGACGAACGCCTACGCGCTCCGGCCGAACGCATTCTTGCCTTCACCCTCAAGGCGCAAAACCCAACGTCCGGCGGCTGGCGCTACAAACCGCATCGCGAAGATCCTAGTGAAAAAGGCGATCTCTCTGTCAGCGGCTGGCAAATGATGATCCTGAAAAGCGCCCGATTGGGCGGGATGACCGTGCCTGAAGAAGCGTTCACGAAAGCGCGGAAATTTCTCGATGGTGTCGGCGTTGATGGAAAAGGTTTTCAATATCGCCCAGGTTGGAAGCCCTCTTCAGCGATGATTGCGGAGGGATTATTTTGCGAGCAAATGCTCAGCGCCGGCGTGAAGAATTCGAAGATGGAACAATGCCTCAGCCTGATCCAAACTCAATTGCCTTCCCAAAACCGGGTTGACTATTACTACTGGTATTACGGCAGCCTCGCGATGCGCCAAGCGCAAGGCCAGGATTGGCATAGCTGGAATAACAAGCTGAAACCTATCCTGCTCCGCAAACAAATTCAGCGTGGCAACAACCGCGGCGCCTGGGAGCCCGAAGGCAAAAACGCCAAGGCCGCCGGTCGAGTGGTCACCACCGCCTTGGCGGCGCTTTCCCTGGAGGTGTATTACCGCTACTTGCCGCTGTACTCTCCGGAGTTGTCCAAAGCGGACAAATAGTGAACCTCCATAAGATTTTATGAAATCCCGTTTATTAGTTCTCATTGGGGCCTTGGCGTGTGCCGGTGCCATCACAGCGGCTGAAAAATTCAAGCCGCTCTTCAACGGCAAAAATCTTGATGGCTGGCACAATGTTAATTGCGGGCCGAAAACGTGGACAGTCAAAGAGGGCATGATCCATTGCACCGGCAAACCCATCGGCGAATTGCGCACCACGCGCATGTATGAAAATTTCATTCTCGAACTCGAATGGCGCCACCTCAAGCCGCGTGGTAATGCGGGTATCTTTGTGTGGGCCGATGCCTATCCCGCCAAGGGCCAACCCTTCCATCGCGGCGTGGAAGTGCAGGTGCTTGAGAACGAATACGGCAACACTCGTGGCTACACCACGCACGGCGACATCTTTCCTATCCACGGCGCACGCATGACCCCCATTAATGGTCGCGGCGGCCAGCGGGCCTTCCCCACCGAAAATCGCAGCAAGCCTTCGCCGCAATGGAATCATTACCGCATCATTTGCAACAACGGCGACATCAGCCTCGCTGTGAACGGCAAAGTTGTCACCCAAGGCAAAGCCGCCCAGCCGCGCAAGGGCTATATTTGTTTGGAATCCGAAGGTTCGCCGGTTCAATTTCGCAACCTGAAAATCGCGGAACTCCCAAGCACAAAACCCAAGTACAATGAAATTGCGAACGTGTTCACTGGTTTCAAGAGCCTCTACACCGGCGTGGATCTCAGTGGTTGGAAAGGCAAAGGCTGGAAGTCCAGCGACTGGCGTCTCACCAGTGATGGGGCCAAAGCCACAAAAAGTAATTTGGTGTCCACCGAAAAATTCTCAAGCTACACCTTCTTTGCCGATTGGCGAGGCGGCGGCAAGGAGGCTCCGTTCAAACTTCCCAACGTAGGCGAACTCGGCGAATTACCCATTGCTGCCGGCAAATGGAACCGCGTGCAGGTCACTCGCCAAAACGGGTTGCTGCGCATTGAGGTCAATGGCAAAGCAGCAGTCGTGTTGGACATTGAAGAGGGCAAGGCGCTCAAGTCCGAGCCGATTGAGCTAATACCCGGGGCTCAGTTTGCCAATATTTTTATCAAAGCGAACTAGTCACTTCACCACGCTTACCTTCTCTGCAGTCGGAAAACTCCTGGGAATCTTCGTCGTCACCTTCCCCGTGGCGAGCCATTCGCAGGCGCGGTTCATGGTGGTGATGAAGCCTACGCACTGTAGCGACTTGCCATTTTGATGGCCCATCGGGGTGTGAAAAATTTTGCCTTTGCCGTATTCCAGCACCATCATCATCGGCTCGTGGCGTTTGCTTTTAGTGCTCCACGCGGTGGCCAGCACCTGCATGTTTTCAGCCGGGCCACGCAGTGAATCATAGAGTTCATCCTGCGCGTGCTTCCATTGCGCGGGCATGCCTTGGGTGATGGCGTGTTTGGCGTTGCGGATTTTGATGGTGAATTCGTGCTGCGCACCGTGGCTGCCGCCGCGGCCTTTTTGAGTGTCGCGCACGAGTTCTTCTTTTTCGTCGTAGTAGACGTACGGCCCGTGTTTTTCGGTGCGTCCGCCCCAGCCGCCGAGGCCAATCATTTTGTTATACTCCAGCCAATTGGGAAATGAATTGTTTGCCGCGTGCACGCAAATGAACCGTCCGCCTTCGCGCATGTATTTTTCAAACGCCTCCTTCACCGGCTTGGGCCATTCCTGTCCGTTGTAATTGCTAACCACCACATCGTATTTCGAAAACGCCGGATTCCAAGCTGCCCATGCCTTGGCGTTCAGTTCATTGGCTGCTTTTTGTGCCTTGGCGCGTTGTTCTTTGGTGAGATTTCGTGGTGGATTTACGCGTTGGGGCGAGGTGGAAACGGCGACCTTGTACATGCCGGTTTTTTCCAACTGCGTCTTCATGAAGGGCGTCATCGCTTTCCAGTTATGATTGTTCTGGCCATCGACGATGAGGATGGAAATGGATTTGGCGTGCAGGCCAAACGCGCAAACCGCTACGGCGGCCACAAAGAGGAATCGGGAAAAGAGTTTCATGCGTGCGCCAAGTGTAGGCGTCTACGGGCCCGTGCAAAGAACTATTTGGTCCTAATTTTTGCTGGTTGCGCCAGCAGACGCTTCGCTTCATCGAGCAGGAATTTTGGGGCCATGAAAGGTTCGTAGCTGATTTCCTGCCAACGCACTTTGCCTTCGGCGTCAATGAGGAAGGTGCCGTGCAGGGGCGTTTCTTCAAAGTCATCGTAGGCGCGGAATTTTTTGAAGGTCTTCAAGGTGGGATCGCTGAGCAGCGGGAAATTGAAATGCCGGTCCTTGGTGTCATAGCCGATGAAGGTA
>CAUZWB010000181.1:0-5568 GCA_963583525.1 Verrucomicrobiia bacterium
CCGCACAAATAAAGTAGGGCAATCGAATCGACACATCTAATAAACCCAACGCAAACAGGGGGCCGATAATGCGTGCGAGGCTGCCAATGCTTTGAGTAACGCCCATGATTTCGCCTTGTTCATTTGGGCCGGCATTCAAGGAAATCAAACCATACGTTGGCGCTCGGTATACGCTTGAGCTGACAGAAAACAACGCCAGCGCACCAAGCAACATATAGAGATGCGGCGCTTGCGCGAGAGGCAACCACGCCAAGCTCACGCCCAATAACGCAAGGCCAACAACAATCAACCATTTTTCGCCCAACCAGCTAACCAGTGGCCCAATAAATTTGCCCTGAATAATGGCCCCGAGCAAACCGCAGAAAACGAGCATGTAATAAGCAATTGTCCGTGTGTAATCAATGGAGGCAATTTTTCCATTGGATGGCACAAAATGAATCTCTTCATAACTGATCCGCCCACTTTTAGGTGCCACGACCACATTGGTGCCCTCAACGGTAACCAGTGTGTACAAGGGCGTGCCCTTGCGCACTTCCCCTCCCTGCTCCACATGCCATTCACGAATTTCCGTGATTTGATTTTTATCATATTTCGCACGCACTTCGTGCTCATATTTAAACGTCCCCGGAGATTCTTTTGTGCCGGTAAACGTGACGACAAAGGTGGATTCAAAACAGGTGAAACAAAATGTAGCCATGAAAAACACACCCATAAGACAAGCGAGCTGTTTGCGCTTAAGCACGCGTGTAACCTGTTGGAACCGCGGCGGCGGCGGCGCGGGATCACTCTCGGGTCGCCGACTTTCACCCAAAACAAAATATGCTAGAATGAGGTTCAACCCGCAAATAGTCGCCGCCACCCAACCGGGGCCGGTGACGCCGAACCAATCTGCGCTCAACGCGCCCAACGCCGGCCCCACGATGAAGCCCAGGCCAAATGCCATGCCGATGAGGCCCATGCGTTTGGAGCGATCTTCGGGCGGTGACACGTCCGCGATGTAGGCACTGGCGACAGAAAGATTTGCGCCGCACACCCCCGCCGCCATTCGCGAGGCGAGCAAGCCCCACAACGATTCATAATAACACGCCAGCGCAAACAGCACATATGAAATGCATGCGCCCGCCGTGCTGATGAGCAACACAGGACGCCGGCCAATGCGGTCGGACAGCCGCCCCCACCACGGGGCGAAGAGGAATTGCATCAGCGAATACGAAGCCACGATGAGGCCGGCGATGATGCCCGCCGCGCCATAAGTTTTGGCGTAGAGCGGCAGCACGGGTAGCACGATCCCGAAACCAATCAGGTCGATGAAGACGGTCATGAAAATGACCAACAATGATGCTTTACGTGCCATGCGCGACGGGCGGGGACGTTAACGCGCAAACGTCACATGGGAAAGCAAAACCGCTCAAACTTTTTCAGGCTCAGTAGCAGGTGCTCCATAAAGCCACTGCCAACTTGCGCGGAAATCTTCCAGAATCATGTAAAGCGAAGGCACGAGCACCAATGTGACCAAGGTGGCAAACATCACGCCAAAGCCAATCGACACGGCCATCGGGATGAGGAATTGGGCCTGCACACTTTTTTCAAAAAACACCAGCGGTGTCAGCCCCGCGAAGGTGGTGAGCGAGGTAAGCATAATTGCTCGAAAACGCGCCACGCCACTCACACGCACCGCATCGATGATTTCTTTGTGTTTCGGACGGTTGCGATTTACAAAATCAACCATCACGAGGCTGTCATTTACCACCACGCCGGTGAGCGCCACCACGCCAAACATTGATAGCACTGTCAGTTCCATCCCCATTATTAAATGCCCCAACACCGCACCAATGAGGCCAAACGGGATCGCCATCATCACGATAAAGGGCTGAATGTAAGACCCAAACGGAATTGCCAACAGCGCGTAAATCATCACCATCGCAACAAGAAACGCCCGATACATACTGTTGAGCGTGAGCTCTTGCTCCTGGCGCGCGCCCTGAAAACTATGCTGAAGGCCGGGGAATTCAGCAGCCAATTCCGGCAAATCATTTGCCTCTAAACTGGTGATCAGTTTGTTGGGTTCCATCTGGGTAATATCCACATCGGCAGTAATATTTACCGAGCGCCGACCATCCACCCGCCGAATACTTGCGTAACCACGACCCTCTTCGGTGGCGGCCACTTCTGAAAACGGAACCTCAAATCCATCCCGCGTATGGACACGCAAATCACTTAAGTCATGCAACGAGCGGCGGCGGTCAGGCGGATATCGAACCATTACTTTAACGTCATCCCGATTGCGCTGCAGGCGTTGGGCCTCCTCGCCGTAAAACGCCTGCCGAACCTGATGCGCAAGATCCGCTTGGCGCAGGCCGAGTAATTCAGCCTCGGGTTTTAGCCTGATTTTCAATTCGCGTTTACCGACACGAAACGTGTCCGTGACATCTTGCACGCCGGGGTAACTTCTGAGCCGTGCTTTCAACTGCTCCGTGGCGGCCTTCAATGTCGCGAGGTTTGGGCCGCTTAACCTGATGTTGACCGGCTTTCCTGCAGAAAAAATACTGGCGCTAAAGCCAACTTCCGTGGCCCCGGAAAAATCACCGGCCAATTCCCGCCAGCGATCGGCCATCTCCTGGCTCGTTATTCCGCGCTCTTCTGAAGGCGACACCTCCAAATGAACCTCCCCTTTGTGACTACCAAAATGACTCGCCTCATAATTACCACCCGCCATTTCCGCTTCCATTCGGAAAGGTTGCTGCCCGATACTCGATAACGAATGAAGAATTGCGTTGGTGTCATCATTGCTGCTCGCGGCAATTTCAAGCTGCAACTGTTTCGCGGCATCTTCCAATTGTCGCACCGCCTGTTCAGTAGCTTCCACCGGCGTTCCGCGGGCAAAACTCACCCACGCCGCGACGTTATCACCCTCTACCGGCGGTAAAAAAATAAATTTGAAATGGCCGCCCGCATAACCCGCAAGCGTAAGGCATAACGCGCTCACTCCCACTGAAAGGGTGAGATATCGCCAGCGCAAACACGTCTCGAGGAAGGGTTGGTATATTTTCAATATAAAACGTTCAACACCTCCGGCAAATACAGATTGAAACCTTGCCCATGGCCCGGGGTTTTTTTCTTTTTTTACATCAGGTAAATTCCGCAAATGGGCCGGCAAAATAAACAGGCATTCCACCAATGAAAACAACAGTGTCGGCATCACAATTATTGGAATATATCGTAGGATTTTTCCGGTATTTCCCTCGATAGCGAGCAACGGATAAAATGCCGCCACCGTGGTGAGCACCCCGAAGATTACCGGTCGCCCCACCTCGAGCGCACCGCTGATGGTACTCTTGATTCCCGGCCCGTATTTTTCCTGATGGGTGTAAATGTTTTCGCCCAACACAATGGCGTCATCCACCACAATGCCAAGCACCACAATAAAAGCAAAGAGCGTGATTAAGCTGATCGAAGCATCCATCGCCGGCATTAACCACAAGGTGCCGAGGAATGAAACTGGGATCCCGAAGGTCACCCACATTGCCAATCGAAACCGTAAGAATAGTGCCAGAATGAAAAACACTAAAACCAGTCCCGCTCTGCCGTTGCGTAATAGAAGGTCGAGTCGACTGCGCAGATAGGACGAATCGTCCTGCCACGTTTCCAACGTAATGCCTGCGGGCATATGAGGCTGTGCAGTGTCAACATATTGTTTAACAAGCCGTGAAATATCCAACGCACTTTGATCCCCCACTCGAAATACACGCACCAAGGCCGAAGGTTTTCCATCAAACCGCGCGTGCGAATCGACCTCCGCAAAACCGTCCTTCACCCGCGCCACTTGCCCGAGTGTGAGGCGGCCGCCATCAGGGTGTGTCCGGAGCGGCAATGATTCAAAATCGATTTGCCCGTAAGCCTGAGCGTTTGCGCGCAACAAAATATCACCGCCGGTGGTTTTCAACGTGCCCGCCGGAAGGTTGAGCGAGCTGGAGCGCACCGCGGCCGCCACTTCATCAAAGGTCAGATTAAATCGTCGCAACTCCTCTTCGCGTAGCTCGATGGAAATTTCGTATGGACGCACGTTTACCAGTTCCACCTGAGTTATCCCCGATTGCGCAAGCAATTCATCACGCACACGTTCGCCCGCACGTTTGAGCGCCTTTTCACCGACCTCCCCACTCACGGCAACATTAATCACCTGTTTGCGGATGATGATTTCGCTGATGACAGGCTTGTCCGCTTCCTCAGGAAACGTATCAATCGCATCCACTCTTGCCTTTGCTTCATCCAGAAACTTTTGGCCATCCGTGCGCGGTAGCAACTCAATCGCCACCACCCCTGCTCCCTCAGCCGCAGTAGACACCATTTGCTTTACGCCCTGCAATCCCTGCACCGCCTGCTCCACCCGCGCACAAATTCCCTCCTCAGTTTCCTCCGGAGCCGCGCCGGGATACGGCACTTCAATCAAAACCCAATTCGAATCGAACTCGGGAAATACTTCCTGTTTAATATTTGGAATCGCCAGCAACCCCGCCAATATAATAAATGCCGCCAGCAAGTTTGCCGCCACACGATTGCGTGCAAACCATTCGATAATGTTATTCATCCGCTCGCACCCCCATGCCCTCCACAAACGAATCCAACGGCGAAAGGCAAACCCGATCACCACCCTTCAGGCCCGAACCAATCACCACCCGCGTGCGATCGCTCCACACAAGGGTCACCGCCCGAGAAAATAATTTGCCGTCGCGCAACACATAAACACTCGAGCCTTCACGCAACGCCGCCCGCGGTAGCACTGCCACATCCTCCATAGCTCGCCCTTCAATCCGCGCCATTACATACCTCCCAAAACTCAAGGGCGGTTTTCCTGGCGCATAGGGCCCGGGCACGCTCGCCACAATCGATACCATTCGAGTGTGGGAATTCACTTCGCCTTCCGCACGCACAATTTTCCCGACCCACACTTCCTCGCCCGAGTTTAGCTTCACCTCCGGTCCATCCACGATCCCGCCCCGCATCGCTTCGCTCAATTCCAAATACTTGAATTCCCCTATCGGCAATGGCAATCGCACTTCAGCCACGGCCACCGGCTGAATTTTGGCCAGCACACTGCCGCGCGAAACCAATTGGCCCAAGCCGATGGATTGAGATTGAACACGCCCATTGAATGGCGCAAACAATTCACATCGTTTTAGATTTATCTGCGCCTGATCCCGCACTGCCTCCGCTGCTGCCAACGCCGCCTTCCCCGATTCGAATTGCGCCTGTGAAGCTCCCTTCAACGCTTCCGCAGAATCTTTCGTCGCTCGAGCTTCACGCAACTGCGGTTCGCGCACCAACAACGCCGGCGGCTCACCTTTGCGACCCAGTAATTTCCATTCCGCCCGCGCCGCGGCGGCCTCGGCTTCTTCACGAGTAATCAACGCCTGCGCTTGAGCAACCTGCGCCACACCGCTCGCCACCTTTGCCAGGGCATTCGTCATACCCGCCTGCGCCGTGTGAATATCCGCCGTCGCTTGGCGCAACGCTAATTCGTAATCACCACGATCAACCCGCACTAATTCGGCGCCCTGATCAAACAGG
>CAUZWB010000182.1:0-5563 GCA_963583525.1 Verrucomicrobiia bacterium
CGGATGGAACAACTCACCGACGAGCTGCCGCTCGATGGGATCAATCGCTTCAAGCAAAAGGACGAAATTGCGCTGCGCATTTTTCCGCCCACCAAGGAGGCGATTCCGGAAGATCCCTACTGGCGGATGTTTGCGCTGGACGACTATAAAGACGGCGTGGCGACGGTGTCCGATTCGTTGCGAAACCTTTCCACCCGCCGCACCGGGCCGTGGGAAAGCGCCCACGGTGGACGCGCGCCGGCGGGGCCTATTTTGCCCGGCGAATGGCGCTTCAAGTTTGAGCCTTTGTTTAGCGAATTTCTGCCCATCCCCGGGCCGTTTGCAAAGGGCGAGGCCAATGTGAAACTATGGCGCTATAATAAAGAGGCATTGCACGGTCGGCTGCCGGAAGTGCCCAGCGCGGCAGTGGAATATCGCGTGACCGATCCGGCGGATTGCATCGTGCTTGCGCCGGGTCCGGCGGATGCGGCACTCAATAATTCCACTGTGAATTCGCCCAACGAATATCCGCACACCACGCAGCAGCTGCGCCTGAAAGATTCCGAGCGGCATCAACTTCATCAAGCCGTTGAACGACTGGCCAATAACGAGCCCATCGACTTTGAAACTTTTAATGAACGCGTGATTGAATTCCTCCACAAAAATCACAAGTACACCCGCGAGACGCGCATCCCGGAAGATGCCGATGAGGATCCGGTGGTGCACTGGCTGTTCAGCCGCGAGGATGGGCATTGCGAATATTTTGCGTACAGCCACGTGCTGCTGGCGCGCGCGGCGGGATATCCGGCGCGCATCGCGTGCGGTTTCCACGGCGGCAAGTGGGATGATAAAGAAAAATGTTGGGTGAGCAAACAAAGCGAAGCCCACGCCTGGGCGGAAATTTTTGATGGCACGAACTGGATTCGCCACGACCCCACCCCGCCCGAGGAAGGCCAAAGCGAGGGTGAAGGCGAAGGAGGCGAGGGCGAACCGCAGGAAAATTCCGAAGGCGAGGGCGAAGGTGAACCGAATGAAAATCCTGAGGGCCAAGGCGAAGGCAAACCGCAGGAACAACCCGGCGAAGGCGGCAAACCCGAAGAACAAAAAGAAAGCGAAGTGCCTTTTGAATTGCAGGAGACGCTACGTCAAATCAAAGAAATGCTCGAGGCAATGAAGGGCGACGAAAAACCCCTCGGCGCAGGTGAACTGGGCCGAATTCCCAAGCCGCCCCGACGCCTTCGCAAGAACTGGTAATGCGCGGCCTGATTTTATTTTTACTTTGCCTTGGAAACGCCGCGCACGCCGCGGTGCTCACCTCCACCCTCAAACCCGGCGCCATCCAACAGACCGGAAGCGCCGTGCTCACGGTGCGGTGCGATGGATACGAGCTGGCCACGGTCCATCCTGAACGCACTCCAGCGGGCATGGGGTTTTCGTTTCGCGGGCGCGAAGTGAAACGCTCTACATTAAACGGCTCCGACAAACTGACCGTCACCTTTACGTATCTCGTTACCACCAGCAAAGCCGGGAGGCATATTGTCCCGGCCTTCACCGGCAAACTCCCCAATGGGACAATGCTTCGCAGCGAACCGCTTGCGCTCACGGTACTGGATCGTGATGGCAGCAGTTCAGTGGCCAACCAAAACAGCGCGGCCTTTATTAAAGTGCAACTCGACCGATCTCAAGTTTACCTTGGGCAGGCGTTTCCAGTGACCATGGAATTGTTTGTGGAACGGCTGTTGCCGGGCGATTTGCCCGTACCCCAACTCACCACGCCGGGGTTCCGGTTCACGCGCAAGCGGCCGGAGTTTTCCCACACCCTCCGTCTGGAAAACGGATCGCGCTATCATGTGTTCTTGTTTAAAACCGGCGCGGTGGCCACCAAGGTGGGTCGCCGAAACATTGTGTTTGAAATCGATGTGACGGTGCGGGACTCGGATGATTTTTTGGGCAAACGCAAACAGATCCACGTGGCAAGTAATCCCATCGCGATGGAAGTCTTGCCGGTGCCCGCCGAGGGACGACCGGGAAACTTCTCCGGCGCGGTGGGCAGCAACCTGCAATTCAAGGTGAAGGCCAGCCATGCCGCCGTGAAAACCGGTGACCCCCTGGAACTTTCGATCGAACTTTCCGGACGCGCCGCACTGGATCAAATCACCGTGCCCGGGCCGGCCCAATGGGACGGATTTAAACTCTACCCCGCCACCAGCACCGTCAAGCATTTGGACACCCGCCATCTGCACACATTCAAAACCTTCACGCGTACCATCGTCCCGCTACGTCCGGATATCACCGAGATTCCCCAGATTGAATTTGTGTATTTTGATACCGGAACCAAACAGTACATCACGCACACTGCGGGCCCTTTCCCCCTGCGCGTTACGGGGTCGGCAATCCAGACGCTAGCCGGTGATCCACTCACATTACCTCAATCGCAAACTGATCCCCAAGCTGATGCCGGCAAAATGGAACCACTCCGGCGCACCCCCGGATTACTCGCCACGGCCCCCACCCCTTTGTTAACACGCCCGTGGTTTCTGGTCGCACAATCTACCCCATTACTGGCATGGGTGATGCTGATGGGCTGGCGACGGCGGCAAACTTATTTGGATAAACACCCCGAAGTGGTGCGCCGCATCCACGTCCAAAAAGTAACACGCGAAACACTTCGCTCACTGCGGCGGACCGAAACGCAAGCCGATCCCGAAGCCTTTCACGCGGGCGTGCAGCTCATCTTGCGTGAGCACCTTGGGATGGCAATGGACCGGCCGGCGGAAGGCATTGGCCGTGAAATTCTCGAGGACGAGGCGCTGCCGCTATCCGGCGAAAACCGTACGGCGCTGGAGCGCTTGCACGAACGCAATCAACTCGCCCGTTTCACCGGTTCCACCAACGCGCCGGAGACGGTAAATGCGCCGCTTCTCTTAAAAGATTTGGAACGGGTCATCCATTCCCTGCGATGAAAATTCTACTGTTCATCCCGATGCTCGCCGTAGCGCTCCACGCGGGCGAAACTGTTTCCGATTTTTCAAAGGGGAACGCCGCATTTGAAGCGGGAGATTTTCCGGGTGCCATTACCCATTATCAATCGCAACTGAAAACAGGCCACACCTCAGCCGCATTGCATTTCAACCTTGCCCACACGTCGTACGAGGCGGAGGAGCTGGGCCGCGCAATTTTCCATTATCGGCGCGCACTCACATTGAACCCGCGCGATGCCGGCGCGCAATCCAACCTCAAACGAGTGCAGGATGAAGTCCACAACGGCACGCCACCCAAGGCCAGTTTTTGGCGACGGCTCACCGGCTATTTTACCCTCAACGAATGGACCCTCGCGTCATCGGCATTGCTCACGATTTGGTGGCTGTGGCTGGCGGCGATCAATTGGCAGCCGCAATGGCGCAAACGCGGCGCAGTGGTGCGACCTGTTCTCGGCGTGGCAGCGTTGGTTTTGGCAGCGCTGGCGATTGTAAGTTGGCGGATTGAGGCGGACCAACCGTGGGCGGTGGTCGTGCAAGATCAAGTATCCGTGCGCTACGGGCCGGTGGCGGCTTCGCCGGAACAATTCAAATGGTTCGACGGCGCGGAGCTGCGCGTACGGAACACCCATGACGCGAACGGCGCCAATTGGATTCTCGCACAGGATCCCACCGGCCGTCAGGGCTGGCTCCCCGCCAGCGCGGTCCTGCAGCCGGGGGGCTGATTATGACACATTTTCGTTGACCCTCACACCTCGCGGCCTAGCATGCAGCTACGCCATGAAACGCTCCGCGCGCATTTTCTTTTTGGCCACGGCATTACTGACCACTCAGTTGTTTGCCGAAGGCATCACCCTATCCCAAGCCAAAGGCCGCATTGATGTAACCATCGATGGGAAACTGTTCACCAGCTATCAGTACAAAGGCGTGCCAAAACCAGCGTTGTATCCGCTGCGTTGGCTCGATGGCACGGGACTCACGCGACGCTATCCGATGGAGCCCGCCGCGGCCGGCGAATCGAATGACCACAAACACCATCGAAGTTTGTTCTGGGGGCATCGTTTTGTGCGCGGAGGCAAGGCCAATGGCTCCCATGATTTTTGGGGAGAAACGACAAACAGCGGCAAACAAGTCATGACGAACGTGCGCTTTGATAAACATGGAATCATTCATGCTCAAAATAAATGGGTGAGCAAGGCGGGCGAAATCATTGCGACTGATAGCCGCGAAATTCGGTTCGAAGCCGGGAAAAATTTTCGTATCGTTGATTACTCAATCACCATCCATGCCTCGCACGGGAAGATCGTGTTGATGGATGACAAGGACGCGGGAATGGGCATTCGCGTGCCCGACAGCATGTGCGTCACCCCGCACGGCACCTCAAAATTGAAAGCCGAAGGTTACATGCTCAACAGCGAAGGGGTTACCGGCGCAGCACTGTGGGGCAAGCGCGCGAAGTGGGTGGATTACTCCGGACGCGTGGAAGGCACATTGCTCGGCGTTTCCATCTTTGATCACCCCAAAAACCCGAAGCATCCCACCAGTTGGCACGCCCGATCATACGGCCTCTGTACCGCGAACATTTTTGGCAAACACCATTTTGAGCGCCTGAAAGATAAAAACGCCGGCAATGTGACATTGAATAAAGGCGAATCGCTCGCATTCAAATACCGGTTCTACTGGCACCCGGGCAAAGGCGAGGCCAAGAAAATTGAGGCGCACTACCGCGAATGGGTTGCGCCAAAAAACAAATAAGTTTAACTTCAACTCACACAAATTATGAACAAACAAACCCGTCGATCATTCCTCAAGACCTCCCTTTACACCGGCGCCACGGTAGCTTGGACCGCTAAGAGCTGGGCTCAAGTAAACGGAGCCAACGAAACATTGCAGTGCGGCACCGTCGGTTTCCGCGGGCGGGGCGGCAGCCACATTAGTTACATTGGCAAAAACAAGAATGCCAAGCTCACCGCGCTGTGCGATGTGGATAGCAAAGTGCTCAACGCCGGCACCGCCAAACACGGCGTCACCGGCTACACCGACATCCGGCAGATGTTGGAAAACAAAGACCTTGATGTGGTCACCATCGCCACGCCGAACCATTGGCACAGCCTCGCCGCCATCTGGGCCATCCAGGCGGGCAAGGATGTTTACGTGGAAAAACCCGTGAGCCACAACGTGTGGGAAGGCCGCCAACTGGTAAACGCCGCGCGCAAGTACAAAAAAATTGTGCAAACCGGCACGCAAGCGCGCAGCAGCAAGTGCATTCAAGACGCCGTAAAATGGGTGCAAGCGGGCAACCTCGGCAAAATCAAAGTATCACGCGGGTTGTGTTATAAAAGCCGGCCGAGCATTGGCGACATCGCCGACACCAAGCCCGTGGCAGAGGAGATTGATTACAACCTGTGGCTCGGGCCCGCGCCCAAGAAACCGCTCACGCGCGGGCGGCTGCATTACGACTGGCATTGGATGTGGGATTACGGCAATGGCGATCTCGGCAACCAGGGCATTCACCAAATGGACATCGCGCGGTGGTTCCTCGGCGAGATGGAGCTTTCGCCGCGCATCTGGAGCGTGGGCGGCCGGCTTGGTTATAAGGATGACGG
>CAUZWB010000183.1:0-5497 GCA_963583525.1 Verrucomicrobiia bacterium
TGCTTCACCTCGTCCATTTGATCCACGCGCCCGTGGCATTTCACGCAGCTCACGCCGCGGTTCACGTGCACCGCGTGATTAAAATAAACATAGTCCGGCGTTTTATGAATCTGCACCCACTTGATGGGTTTATCGTTTTCAAACGCATCGCGGATCGGTTGCAAACGAGGATCATCCTTCAACACCGAGGTATGGCAGCGCATACAGGTTTCGGCGGCGGGGATGTTTGAGAACCACGATTTTTCCACGCCATTGTGGCAGTACCGGCAATCCATCCCAAGCTGTCCCGCGTGAACCTCGTGCGAGAATGAAACCGGCTGAATAGGCTGATAACCCACCCGCGTAAACTTGGGGGTAAAATAATACGTGACACCTGCAACTACGCAGGCACCCGTCACCAATCCGCCCACCAAAGCAATCAAAGGCAGACGATTGGTCCATTTTGGGAAGACGTTAGACATCCAAAAGAACCGCTCCGGCGCGCATCCTACGAATACAGCGGCATCTTGCAAGCGATTTTGTGATTTTTTTCACAAGCTCCCAAAATGAGCGATTTTTGCTGGTTTTTATGAAAAAAATGAAAATTGGAGGCGAGGACCGGAATCGAACCGGTGATAGAGCTTTTGCAGAGCCCTGCCTTACCACTTGGCTACCCCGCCGTGGAAAGCGGGACGTTAGACAACCGCCGGATGCAAGTCAATGACGGAGGGGGAAACAGCCAAAACGCAACCCACATCGGCCGGTGCTTTTGGTCAGGAGAAATACATCAACGACTGCAGGCCCGAGAGAATCGCCCCGACCACCGCCACGCCAATGGCCACTCCGCTGGTTTCCCGGCCGTACATGGGCGTGGAGGATCCGTTTACCTCGGCAATGCCCATGACGGCAAACACGATGGCGAGCACAGCGAGCAAGACGCCGCCGCCACTGGTCACCAAGGCCACGGAGTTGGCGCCCTGCCCGCGAGCAATGCCGGCAATGATCCATCCCACCAACAAACCATTGCCAAGCGAGAACACGGCCAGCACCAGCCCGAGGAAGGACTTGTTGCTGGCCGTGGTAATCTCGCCCTGTTTACCCGCCTCGGCGACGGTTCCCTGCGACCAAAGCTGACGAATCCAAGTGGCCACCACCTCGGCTGCCGCCCTGCTCCTATGCGGACCGGGCTGATAGTTCATGCTGCGATAATGTGATGTTGCGCGGCCACTTTTGACCGCCGGGTTTTATGCGTCCCGTTCAAAAATCAGAAAGTGCGTTTCGCGCTGAAAAATCAGCGCCACTTTCTTAGTCTCATGAATCGACCGGGAAAACTTCCAGCCTTTGGCCGCATGAGAATTGAGCGTTTCCTGAAGTTTGTTCTCGTCCAAGCCGCCACCGAAACAACCGGTGAAAAACGGCACGATTATGTATTGTCTTGTCATTTGTATTCTTTCATTTTTTAGGTTATGGGATTACTGCGCGTGGATTTAACACGCCGCATTTTTTATCATTTGTCCCCGGTGGCTACAACCCCTTTCTCGGGTTGGGGATAATCTTCCCCAAAAAATTCCCCCCCCTGGCAACGGCGCACTCGCGCGCGCGCCAAGCGGAGCCCTACCGTCCATCCGTACTGCTTCAGCGCCAAGCAGGCATACTCGGAGCAGTTTGGCTCATACACACACACCCGCGGCATCCACCGGGAGAACAGCCATTGATACCCCCGAATGGCCAACAACGTACCCGCCACCAGCACCCCGTCCCATCGCCAATACCACGGTCGGTTGTTCATCCCCCATCCATAATCCCGCCGCGCCGCAATGGCAAGTCGTCAATGGAAAGGAGTGATTTAACGAAGATATGCTAATTTCACACAGCCCTCAGCCGCTTACGCTCTCGCCACAGATCGCGGGGCTTGTAAATTCCCTTCGGCGTGATGATGCCGGTGATTAGGTTTGCGGGCGTCACGTCGAAGGCGGGGTTGCGAGCGGGGCTGGTGGGGTTGGCGGTGCGGACTTGGCGAAAGTTTCCTCGGTGGTCGGTGCCCCAGGCGGTTAGGACTTCTTCGGCGTCGCGTTCTTCGATGGGGATTTCTTTTCCGCTTTTTAAATTCCAGTCGAGGGTGGAGAGAGGGATGGCGACGTAGAAGGGGATGTTGTGGCGGGCGGCTAGGACGGCTTTGGTGTAGGTGCCGATCTTGTTGGCGACTTCGCCGGTGCGGCCGAGGGTGCGGTCGCTGCCGGTGATGACGAGGTCGATCTCGCCGCGTTGCATTAAATGGCCGGCGGCGTTGTCGGCGATGACTTCGTGACTGACGCCTTGCTGCGCGAGTTCCCACGCGGTGAGCGCGGCGCCTTGGGAGCGCGGGCGGGTTTCATCGCAGAAGACGTGAAAATTTTTGCCCTTCGCTTGCGCGGCGTACATCGGGGCGGTGGCGCTGCCGATGTCCACAAAGGCGAGCCAACCGGCGTTGCAATGCGTGAGCACGCGCGTGCCGTTTTTAATGAGCTTCGCGCCGTGCTTTCCAATGGCTTCGCAGTGGGCCACGTCGTCATCGGCGAATTGTTGGGCGGCGCGCAGGGCGAGTTTTTGTTTTTGGGAAATAGTTTTTCCGGCGACCATTGCGGCGCGAACTTGGTTGAGTGCGTTCACCAAATCCACGGCGGTGGGGCGCGCGGCGGCGAGGGTTTCGTAGGTGCGTTGGAGATGCCTCGCGAAGGCAGCTTCGGTTTTGCCGTTGAAAGCGCGCGCGCCTTGGGCGAGCCCATACGCGGCGGTGGCCCCGATGGCGCCGGCGCCGCGCACGGTCATATTGGTGATGGCGCGGGCGGTTTGATTGAAATTTTTTGTGCGCGTGAGTTCGAAGGCGTGCGGGAGTTTGCGCTGCTCGATGAGGACGACTTCGTTGGTGCGCGCGGAAAAGGAGACGGTGCGGTAATGACGACGGCGGCCCTTGACGCGGACGGTCATCTCACACCTCGCCTGTTTCGCCAATTTCGCCTGCTTCAAACTCGGCGATTTCTTTTTTGAGTTTGGCGTAGATGGGTTGCCCGCGCAGGGGTTCGAGGTCGGGATCAGTTTTCAGAAAATCAAAATCGCGGTAGCCGTAGTGCAGCGCTTTGCGCAGTGCGTTGGCGGCTTTGCGAAATTCGGCGATGAGGGAAAAACTGCACGCGAGATTGTAATGCACCAGCGGATCATCGGGGCAAAGGCGGGCGAGGCGGCAATCGACTTTCAGCCCTTCCTCGAAGCGGCCACGGCGGGTGTAATCGTCGCCCAAAAGTTGCAGCGCCTCCACGTAGCGGCGATCGCGCTTCACGACGCCCTCGAGAAAATGGATCTCGATGTCGAGGTCGCGCTGTTCCTGGCGCGATAGCTTTTTCGGGTTGTCGGTCTTTTTTTCTGCCATAGTGGCGTAGGGGCAAAATAGCGTTTGAGGCGTCACAATGCCAACAACAACTTTTTCACCTCCCGCAGCCGGGGCCCGGCGGTTTTCTTTTTAAGACGCGGAAACTTGCCGGCCAGTGAAATGTAATCCTCATTGCGGAGGAGCTTGAGCCGGTCTTTATCAGCCACAATCGAGGTAATCGCTTTGCCGGAGGCGATGACTTTTAGCTCAGAAACCAGCAGCAAATGCTCCATCGCCTCGGGCAGCGGGCCGAAGCGATCCACAATTTCCGCGCGCAATTGCTTGAGCGCCTCGCGCGAATCGGCCTGCGCGAGGCGGCGGTACACATCGATGCGCTGGCGCGGCGGCTGGATGTAATTGAGCGGGATATACGCGGGCGCGATGGGGCAGGTGTTTTCCTCCTCGGCGCGTTCCACGACGTCGTCGTACTCGGCCCATTCCCATTCCTCGCGCGGCACGGCGATCTCCGGCGATTTTTTGCGCGGCTGTGCGGTGGGTTTAACTTTGGGGCCGGTGATTTGCTCGGGGCTGAGCGCGAGAAAATCAAAGCGCGTTTCCACGTCGATGCGCGGTTTTACTTTTTCGCCCTTGAGCCGTGCGACGCTTTGTTTGAGCAACTGACAATACATCTCGAAACCGACGGCAGTGATGTGGCCGCTTTGTTCGGAACCGAGCAGATTGCCCGCGCCGCGAATTTCCAAATCGCGCATTGCGATTTTGAATCCACTGCCGAGGCTGGAATATTGTTTGATGGCACTGATGCGTTTGCGCGCATCGGCGAGCAACGCGGCGTGCCGTGGCAGCAAAATGTAAGCGTACGCCTGATGCTTGTAACGGCCCACGCGGCCGCGCAGTTGATAAAGATCGCTCAGGCCAAAGCGGTCGGCGCGGTCGATGATGATGGTGTTGGCGTTCGGGATGTCGATGCCGCTTTCGATGATGGTGGTAGACAGCAACACGTCGGCTTCGCCATTGATGAAGGCGGTCATTACTTTTTCCAGTTCATGACTTTTCATTTGGCCGTGGCCGACGAGGATGTTTGCCTCGGGGACGATGGCGCGCAATTTTTGTTCCATCGTGTAGATGGTGCCCACGCGGTTGTGCAGGAAAAAAACCTGTCCGCCCCGATGCAGCTCGCGGCGGATGGCGCGTTGGATAAGTTGCTCGTTGTAATCGGCCACGATGGTTTCCACCGGCAAACGATCCTGCGGCGCAGTTTCGATGGTGCTCATATCGCGCGCGCCGGTGAGGGCGAGATAGAGCGTGCGCGGGATGGGCGTGGCACTGAGGGTGAGGACGTCCACGTGCGTGCGGAGTTGTTTGAATCGTTCCTTGTGCGCGACGCCGAAGCGTTGCTCCTCATCGATGACCACGAGGCCGAGGTCCTTGAATTTCACATCCGGCTGCACGAGCCGATGCGTGCCGACGACAATATCCACCGCACCGGCGGCCATCGCCTCAATGGTTTTGAGCTGTTGTTTTTTGGAACGAAACCGCGAGAGCAATTCCACGCGCACGGGGTAATCCGCCATCCGCTCGGCGAAGGTGAGAAAATGTTGCTGCGCCAAAATTGTGGTGGGCACGAGCACGGCGACTTGTTTGCCGGCCATCACCGCCTTGAACGCCGTGCGGATGGCCACCTCGGTTTTGCCAAAACCGACGTCGCCGCAGATCAACCGATCCATCGGCTTCGGCCGCTGCATATCTTCCTTCGCATCGTTGATAGATTTTTCCTGATCGGGGGTTTCTTCGTAAATAAAAGCCGCTTCAAACTCGCGCTGCCACGGGGTGTCCTCCGGAAAGCCATGACCTTCCTCCGCCTCGCGCACGGCTTGAATCCGCAACATTTCGCTGGCGAGATCGGCCACCGCGCGCACGGCTTTCTCTTTCGTTTTCATCCAACGCTTGCCGCCCAACGCATTGAGCGCGGGACTGGCATTGCCCGCGCCAACGTATTTACTGACGAGATGCGCTTCGCTCACGGGCACATAAAGTTTCGGTGGCGGATTGTTCGGATCGGTGGATGCGTATTCGATGACCAAACACTCGTGACCGTTTTCCGATTCTCCCTCGCGCGCGCCGGAAAGCGGTAGCACTTTCATCCCCTCGAAC
>CAUZWB010000184.1:0-5493 GCA_963583525.1 Verrucomicrobiia bacterium
CGCAGGCGGCTGGGGCAATTCCTGAATAAACGGTTGCTCCGGCGCAGCCGCCACGCGCATCACTGCCTCGCCGCGTTGCACGACCACGTTTGATTGAATCGTCGCTTGTTGACCGCAACCGGCCAATCCCGCCAACGCCATCACACCGATACCCTGCCAAAGTTTCATTACCAACAATCTACTCCTTTTTGGCGAAATGGAAAGTTATTTTTGGGAGGGTTTTGCCTTCAATTTCCAGTTCAGTGAGGGTGCCCGTAAAAGTGGGTGTGTCTTTTAGCCACTCGATTTGGGCGACGTAGAGGGAAGTGGGTTGGGTGGTGGGGGTCACGCCGTCCATCTCGGTGGGTTTGAAAATGATGGTTTTCTCAGCTTCGCCGACTTTGGCAGTGGCCTCAATTTTTCCCATAAAAAATTCCAACGGCGCTTCGCGTGGATGAAAGCGCATCGCGTGCAGTTGCAGCCTCGTGGTGCCCGGCTCGAGCACAAATTCGAGATGGCAAAATTCGTCTTCCACATTTACCAGCACGCCGCCGTGCGGGGCGGTGTGGCCGTGGGTATCGCCTTCGCCGTGGTTGTGGCCCGCGTGATCGTGTTTTTGGCTGTCGCCGCAACCAAGCGCGGCGGCGAGGATCAATATTGGTAGGGACACGCTGCTGCGTGTCCTGGACGCGCGGCAGCGCGTCCCTACCAGGGTCGCAAAGTTTTTAAGCTTTGTTTTCATTTTAACTTTGTGGGATGAGGTTTTCGGCCACGTCAGTGCGATAGGCTTTGAGGGCGGGGATGATGCCCACCACCGCGCCGAGTGCTACGAGGCCGAACGGCACGATGATCATCACGGGGTGTTGCTCGAAGGGATGAAGGGTGACGCCGATTTCATTTCGCAGAATGCTTTCGGCGGCAAACATAATTCCGGCGTACACCGCGAATCCAATCACCGCGCCGAGCGCGGCGATGGTGGCACTCTCGAGCACGATGACGCCAAACACCGTGCCGCGTCCCGCGCCGAGCGCGCGCAGGATGGCGAATTCGCGGCGGCGTTCGTTCATCGTATTATATATACTCGCCAGCACGGAACCCGCCGCCACCACGGCCACGAGCAGCGCGACCCAACGCAACACTTTTTCCGCCCAACCGAGTCGGTCGAACAGCCGCGCCACGACGTCGGCGGTGGATTTCACGAAGGTGAGGTGGTCGGTGCCTTTGTTGTAAATACCGTCGAGGCTGTTCATGCCGAAGGCACGCGCGGTGGTGTTGGTGCTGAGTTGAATGAGCACTGCGCTGACGTCGCCGGCGTATTGCGAGTCGTGTCCGTCCATTTGCTGCAACCCCTCGATGGGAATCCAAATCACGTGGTCGGCCGGCGTGCCGGTGGGGCGCAGGATTCCCACCACGGTGTACTCATCCTTGTGCGGTTGCTGACCTTCGGCGAAGTTCAGGCCGTGGTAGGGGTTGAATTTCTGGTTCACGCGCCAGCCGAGTTTGCGCGCCACGGTGTCGCCTATCACGGCCTCTTTGTTCCATTGCTTGTCGTTGCGGATAAAATAATCACCGACCGCGAGCGCGTAAGGCTCGCCCGGCGAATGTTCGGCGGCGAACAAATCGTGCGTGGTGCCCACGATGCGATAGCCCTGAAAATTATCGCCCACGGCGATGGGCACGGCGTTGCGGTAAAAGCGTTTGTAGCTCTTGCGAAACGTTTCGTAATCGGCGCGGTTGATAAGCCCGGGCGAGGCGTCCATGTGAAACAGGCTGTTGAGCACCAATTGCGTTTGCGAACCGCGCGGGCCGAGGATGGCGTCGAAGCCGCCGGTGACATTCTTGAACGCCCGCTGCGATTGGAAGTTCACCACCCACACCGCCATCAGCAATCCGCACCCTAGCCCGATGCTCAACGCGGTGATGGCGGTGGACAACGCGTGCTGGCGCAAACTGTTGCGGATAATCATCCACCACGTCATGCGGCCACCTCCTGCGCGGCGTGGTTTAGCTCGGCCAAATCCTGGCAGTCGTCGAATTGATCGAGCACAATTGGGTCGTGGCTTACGATGAGCAGCGCGGCGTTGGTTTCCTCGCACACTTCGCGGATGAGCTGCAGCGCCTCGCGCGCGTTGTGCGGATCAAGATTGCCGGTGGGTTCATCAGCCAATACGAGCAATGGTTGATTGGCCAACGCACGCGCCACGGCCACGCGTTGCTGTTGGCCCACGGAAAGTTGGCCGGGCCGATGATGCAACCGATGGCTGAGCCCCACGCGATCGAGTAAGCCGCGCGCGGCATCGGTGTCCGGCCCGCGCCCGAAGCTCATTCCGAGCAGCACGTTTTCCATGCAAGTGTAGCCTTGCAGCAGGTTGAAAGTTTGAAAAATGTAGCCGATGCAGCGCGCGCGCAGGGCATCGCGTTGGGGCTCGCTGGCGGTGGCGAGGTCGTGGCCATCGAGCCGCACGGTGCCGCTCGTGGGGCTGAGGATGCCGGCGATGCAATTGAGCAACGTGGTTTTGCCCGTGCCGCTGGCACCGCGCAGGGCGATTTGTTGGCCGGTCTCGAGGGAAAACGTCGGCACATCGAGCACCGTTTGCGTTTCACCTTCGGGCGTACGAAAACTTTTTCTGAGGTCGCTGATTTCCAGCAGTGGCATCGGCGGGAGATTAGCGCGGCGGCGTGAGAATGTCGAGGGCGCTGGACTCCGCTCTTGACGCCGCCGCCGCCGTAGCTATGATGCGCGGCCCGCATTTTTAAGAAGCGGAAATTACTATGGCTATCAAAGTTGCAATTAATGGTTTCGGGCGGATTGGTCGATTGGCTTACCGCGCGATGGTGGAACAAGGACTCGTGGGCACCGCGATTGACGTCGTCGCCGTGGGCGATATCGTCCCGGCGGATAATCTCGCCTACCTTGTTAAATACGATTCGGCGCAGGGCACGTTCCCCGGCGAGGTCACGCATCAAGGCGATGACACGCTCATCGTCAATGGCGATGAAATGAAAGTCGTCAGCGCCCGCACGCCAGCCGAGCTGCCGTGGAAAGAGCTGGGCGTCGATGTCGTTATCGAATCCACCGGCCTCTTCACCGATGCCGAAAAATCCAAAGGCCACCTCGAAGCCGGCGCGAAGAAAGTCATCATCAGTGCCCCCGCGAAGGGCGGGGATTTAACCGTCGTGATGGGCGTGAACGACGACCAATACGACGCGCAAAATCATCACATTGTTTCCAACGCCAGCTGCACCACCAACTGCCTCGCGCCCGTGGTGCACGTGTTGCTCAAGGAAGGCTTCGGCATTGCCGAGGGTTTGATGACCACCATTCACGCCTACACCGCCACGCAAAAAACCGTGGACGGCCCCAGCCGCAAAGCGTGGCGCGATGGCCGCGCCGCCGCCATCAACATCATCCCCGCCAGCACCGGCGCCGCCAAGGCGGTGAGCCTCGTTTGCCCCGCGGTGAAAGGTAAGTTGAGCGGGATGGCCTTCCGCGTGCCCACGCCGACGGCCAGCGTGGTGGATCTCACTTTCAAAACCGAGAAGAGCACCAGCTACGCCGAGATTTCTGCCGCCATGAAAAACGCCAGCGAGACGTATCTCAACGGCGTGCTCGGCTACACCGAGGACGAAGTCGTGAGCACCGATTTCATTCACTGCCCCAACTCGAGCATCTTCGATCAAGGCGCAGGAATGGAGTTAAACGAAAACTTCTTCAAAGTCGTCAGCTGGTACGACAACGAATGGGGCTACAGCAACCGCGTGGGCGATCTGCTAAAGCTGATGATTGATAAGGGCATCTAACGCCTGCGCACATCAAAAATTCTAGGCGGCCTTCGGGCCGTCTTTTTTTTGTGAACCGCCAAGGCGCAAAGACGCCAAGATTGCAATGGTTTCCCTTGGCGTCTTTGCGCCTTGGCGGTTCAGCCTTTCTTCACACTCGGTAAATAACTTTCCAAGCGCGTTCCATCAATCCGGCTTACGTTGAAATAAGGAGAATAGAAATGTGGTATGCAGGACAACGGGTGATTTGCACCAACGACAACTTTTCCGCCGCGATTTGGGATTGGACCTCCACCGTGCCGCGGGAAGGTGAGGTGTACACCATCGCCGAGTTCGAGCACCTGCCGCAGTGGAACACGCGCACGCCCATCTTGAGTTTTCTCCTGCGGGAATTGAGCGCGGATAAAACCAACGGCGCCAATAACGCCGACGCCTACTTCTCCTCCTGGCGGTTTGAACCGGCGGAAAACGATCCTCCTTGGTCGGCGAACGCCCTCCACCCCGGCCGGTTCAGCTCCACCTAAAAGTCGCGAGGGCGGCCCACCTCCGTCCTCGCGGCTTGCCTTTCGGCAACTTTCGCACCACACGTACACCTCGGCTGTGCCAAAAAAAACAGTTAAAAAGAGGACATGTCACTTAATTTTTTGGCCAATGCATAGCCCTGTAGAATGCGATGCATCACCTATTTTTCCATAAATAATTTTCAGTCTATTGTTCAAAACTTGTATTGTTTCTGCCCTTTGGGCCTTGCCCTCAGTTGTGTCAAGTCCCTTTGCATCAGAAATAATATAATCAAAAACCAATCGACCGCCGTCATTTAATCGATCGATCAAATAATTTGCAATGTGAAGCGGCTGATCCAAGTGCTCGAACACTTCATTAATAAAAATGACATCAAATTTTCCTTCGATGCCTTTTAGGGGATGCGCAAAATCGGCTGACTTAATCAAGTGGGTGGTCACTGATTCGTCGCGGCCGTGGACACAACCGGCATAAAAAAAAGAGTGGTTGGCGATATCGGCAAGCACCCATTTTGTGTTTATATGGGAAAAAAATCTTTTCCAGCACGAATAGCTTGGTGCGCTGGAGCAGCCATACTCGAGGACTCGGCTGTTTTGCTCCATTACACGAGGCATTATCTGGATATTCTTCGGCATGAGCGCATAACGAAGTGCGTAATGGAAAACTTGAAACAAGGCTTCATGACGCTGCCAGTGTTCAACGTGAATTTTTGATGAAGACCATTCGTATTCTTTTGATGACGTCACACGATGAAATTTAAGGCGATAGTGAAAACGCAACGAATGAAAATCATGAACACTCAGTGGTCTTCCTCTGAGCCCCCCCCCAAAAAGAGCAGAAACTCATCAAGCCAATACCGAATGAACCCTGCGCCAACCAATGGATTCCACAGCCCGATTTTTTTCATGATGGCGAAAATAAGAAGCCGACCGTAGTTCCGGATTCTCGACTTTCTTACATTTCTGCGACCGGCGTTTTCCAACCATTTCTCTTGCGCGGCAAATGATGCATCTAAATCCAACCTAACATCGTCAAGAGAATTGCTCCCTTTCGCAAACACAGCACATGTTTCAATCATAGCATTAATGTTTTGAACACTTCTCACGAACACAAAGCCCAAAACCTACCAAAACCTACTTGGAAATTTCAATTCATTTTTGGGTAACACCGAGATGAAACGCTGCTTGATTGGGGGAGCCTAAATAGCAATCA
>CAUZWB010000185.1:0-5490 GCA_963583525.1 Verrucomicrobiia bacterium
GTCGCAGGATCTCGTCACCATTTCCGAGAAGATGGCGCGCGGCATTCTCGGCGCGGATCCCATCGCCAAGGCCGAGGGCAAACCGGTGGTCGTGCTCGAGCCCATCAACAACGACACGCGCTTCCCCATCGACCGGGATATTTTCCTCATGCGCATTCGCGTGGCACTCACCAAAAATGCGGCGGGCAAAATTAGCTTTGTCGCGCGCAAGCGCATGGATAAATTGGAAAAGGAACGCGACCTCAAAATCAGCGGCCAAGTAACCGGCGGCGAAAAAATTACCGGCAACAAATTTAAAGGCGCAGATTTCATTCTCACCGGCACCTTCAAGGCTATCTCCAGCCGGGGCGCATCCGGCGCGAGCGATTACGTGCTGTACACGTTCCAACTCATCGACCCCGACACTAGTGACATCGTGTGGGAGGACTTTCACGAAATCAAAAAACAAGGCAAGGACGACGTTACCTATCGTTAGTCGAGCGCTTGGGTTTTCACGGTGATGAAAATTGCCACGAACATTTTACTTTTGTGCGCGCTGCTCTTTGCCGCGTGCCAAGCGCCGTCCATTCGGCCCGCGCCGGAGTTTGATGGCGACCTCGTCGCCGCCGGTCATCGCCAAATCGCCAAGGCCCCCGCGCACGATAAAAATCGCTGGCGGCTCATCACCGCCGTGCACGCGCTCAAGCTCGGCCGCCATTCGGAGGCCCGCGCGTTGCTCGCCACCGCAATGCCCTCGGCAGGGCAAATCCTGAAAGCCGATGCCCGCACGCGGCTGGCGCAGAGCCTGTTCTCGCCTGAGAACGTGAAGGGCTTCCACGGCGAATCGCACGAGCGCACGATGGGCTGGTTTTATCGCGGCGTGTTTTACTGGATGGACGGCGAGCCCGACAACGCCCGAGCCTGTTTCCGCACCGCGCAACTCATGGACGCGCTCGCCGCCCAGCCGGAGCATCGAGCCGATTGGGTGCTGCTCGATTACCTCGATGGCTTCATCACCACCAAGCTCGGCCGCAATGGCAACGACGCACGCGCGCGCGCCCAAGCCAACGCCGGCGACACCGCCCTGCCCGCTTACAATGCTAAGGCCAACGTGATGGTGTTTTTGCAATTCGGCTTTGGCCCGATGAAAAAAACGGGGGGCGATGTGGGCGAAAAAATCGTGTACGACGGCGGCCATTCGCGCGCTCAATCCGCACGCATCACCGCGGGCGGGCGAACACTCATCGCACCGGTTTTTGACAACCTCACCTTCCAAGCCTCCACCCGTGGCGATCGCGCGATGGACGCCATCCTCGCCAAAAAAGCCACCATCAAAAAAGCCGGCGACCTCGTCGGTGACATCGGCGTGACCGGTGGCGCCATCCTTGCCAGCCAACCCGAAACCGAAGGCGCGGGCGTGGCCTTGCTGAGCGCGGGCTTGGTGGGCAAAATTGTGGGCGGCTCCGCCGAGCCGCGCGCGGACACGCGAACGTGGACGAATCTCCCACAGCATCTCAGCTTCGCCGCGTTGCAACTGCCCGCGGGCGCCCACACGATTGCGATTGAATTCCTCGATACCAACGGCATTGCCTTGCCGAATCGACAAAAAAATGTTTCAGTAACCGTACAGACCGGCCGCGACACCGTGTTATTTGTGGCCGATTAAAAGGAGATTTATGAAAACCAAACTCATCTTAATATTGAGCGCCTGCGCCATCATCATCGGCTGCGGCGCGCCCGCCGCGCAACAAGCGGCGGCCGCCAACAACAGCAAGTTCGTGGCGCTCGGCACGCTCGGCGCACGCACGGTAAAATGCACGGCGATGCAGGAAACGCAACTGGCCGATGGCCGATTGCTGGTGCGCGCGAATATTTTGAACCTCATCAACAAGCGCGTGGACTTGCAAGTGAGTTGCGCGTTCAAGGATGAACAGGGATTCGCCATCGACACCACGCCGTTCCAAACGCTCATCCTCGACGAGACCGCGCAGGAAACCGTGGAGTTCAAATCGCTCAACGCCAAGGCCAAGGATTACACCGTGCGCGTGCGACTGGCGCGCTAGCTCTAAAAATTTATGAAAAAAATCGCATTGCTCATTCCCGCGCTGCTGCTCGTTGGCTGCGGTGCGCCCAGCGCCAACCGTTCCGCGATGGTGGTGTTCAAGCAAACCGCCGCGCCGGTGGAAGGCAAAAAATATGTCTACACCGTGTCGCCCGCCGTGCCGCTTTCGCAGATTTACAATGCGGATCAAGCGCAGCAAATCGTGGAGGATTTTCGCGCGGCTTATGTGAAGCTCGGTGCGCCGCGCATCAATATTAACGTGAACCTGCCGCAAGGTGCGTTCGAGGTGCCGCAGTTGCCCACCGTGGGCGTGGGCGGCACGCCGCAGATTGATCCCGCCACCGGCTTGCCAATGCCCGTCGGAGTGGGTGGCGCCGCACCGGCCGCGCCGTCCGCCGGGCCGCGCATTTTTGATGCGGACGAATTGTCCACGCGCCAAACCAAGCGCGAGGTGGAATTGCTCTTTGGCCGTCCACTGCGTTTGGCGGGAGCCACCCTGATTGATCCGGCTCAAACGAATTTGCCGGAGTTAACGCTGGAAATTTTATTGGGCGAACGCGAGATCAACATACCCGGCATCAAAGGCACTCAATCCCACACCGTGCCCGACATCATCGTCACCGCCACGCGCGCGGCCGATGGCCAAGTGCTTGGGCAAGCCACGGTGCTGGATTTGTTTCCGCATCAAGCCGCCGCCGCGCGAATGTTGAAGCGATATAATATCCAGCAACTCACCGAAGCCACCGCGCTGGCGTTGATGAAGGACATTGCATCGACGGCAAAGTAGTCACTTCACTCCCACGTTAATCGTCATCGCGCTGCCGAGGATTCGGTGGATGGTGATTTCTTTGCAGCCGAGTTCGCGCATCACTTTTTCCACGCCGTCTTGGGCAGGATAGTTTTCGAGGGATTCGTGAATGTACGCGTAGGCCGGAGCGTCGCGGCAAATGAGGCGGCCGAACCACGGGACGATCCATTTCAAGTAACAAAAATAAATCCATCGCCACGGCGCGAAAGTGGGTTTGCCAAAATCGAGCACGAGCATTTTGCCGCCGGGCTTGGTGAGGCGATGCATTTCGCGCAGGCCGTTTTCAAAACTGGCGAGGTTACGCAGGCCGAAGGCGATTGTAACGCAATCAAAATGGTCATCGGGCAGGCCGGTTTCCAGCGCGTCGCCTTCGCGAAAGGTGACGGTGAGTTCGCAATTGCGGCGATTGGCTTGGTCGAGCATCGGTTTGCTGAAATCGAGGCCGGTGACGTCCGCGCCGTTCCGCGCCAGCGCGAAGGCGATGTCGCCGGTGCCGCAGCAAAGGTCGAGCGCGCGCTGGCCAGAACGCGGATTGGCAAGGGTAACGAGACGCTTTTTCCAGCGGCGATGGAGCCAAAGACTTTGAAGATCATTGATGAGATCGTAGCGCGGGGCAATGGCGTCAAAGAGGTCGCGCACGCGCTCAGCGCGGGTTGTGTCATTGGTAAAATAGCCTCCGCCCATGGCGGCGGACGATAGCACGATGAACGCGACAGGGCTGCGCAAAAAAGTTTTTTCAATGAAACGGCCCGTGGGTGCGTCTGGAAAAAGGGGTTGCAAAAAGGCCAATAGACCACTAAACCCCGCCGCAACGTTTGCAACAAATGGGCAAAACACTAGTCATCGCCGAGAAACCATCGGTCCAAACCGACCTTGCCCGAGTTCTGGGCAAGACGCTTGGCAAGTTTGAGCGGAAGGGCAAGGACCGCAACAGCTACTTCGAAAACGACAACGCGATTGTCACTTCGGCAGTGGGGCATTTGGTGGAGCTAAAAATGCCGGAGGGGCCGAATGGCAAAAAGCTGCCGTGGGGCATTAAGCATCTGCCAATCATCCCTGATAAATTTGAGCTACAGCCGATTGAAAAAAGTGAGTCGCGGCTGAATCTGTTGCTGCGGTTGATCAAGCGTAAGGAGGTGGATCAAATCATCAACGCCTGCGATGCGGGCCGTGAAGGGGAATTGATTTTTCGCTACATCATGGCACTGGCCGGCGTGGAGAAACCGATGAAGCGGATGTGGATGCAGTCGATGACCGACGGCGCGATTGTCGAGGCGTTCCAAAAATTACGCGAGGATGGCCGGATGCAGCCGCTGGCGGACGCGGCGTTGTGTCGGTCGGAGAGTGATTGGCTGGTGGGGCTCAATGGCTCGCGCGCACTCACGGCGTTCAACTCGCGCCACGGTGGATTTAACATGACGAGCGCCGGCCGCGTGCAGACGCCCACACTGACGATCCTCAGCGAACGCGAGCGATTGATTCGTGATTTTGTACCACGCGATTATTGGGAGGTGCACGCGGATTTTGAAGTGCACGCGGGCACGTACGCGAGCCGCTGGTTCCGCGAGAATTTTAAGAAGGACGAAAACGACGACCAAACCCGCGCCGAACGCATTTGGACCGAAGCCGAGGCCGCGGCGATTGTGGCCCGTTGCACGGGCAAAACGGGCATCGTCGAGGAAATCAAAAAACCCGCCAAGCAGGCACCACCACAGCTTTACGATCTCACTACGCTGCAACGCGAGGCCAGCAGCCGCTTCGGCTTCAGCGCGAAAAACACGCTTGGCATCGCGCAGTCGCTTTACGATCGCCACAAGCTGCTGACCTATCCGCGCACAGACTCGAAATGTCTGCCGGAGGATTACATCGACACCGTGCGCGGCCATCTCGCCGGCTTCGCCAAGGCCAAGCCCAACGCCACCTTGGCGCCGGAGATCATCGCCGCTTGCTTCAAAGTGTTGAGTAATGATTGGGTGACGCCAAACAAACGCATTTTTAATAACGCAAAAATCAGCGATCACTTTGCGATCATCCCGACCGGAAAAATTCCCGCGGGCGGACTCAGGGAACAGGAGCAAAAAATTTATGACCTCGTGACGCGGCGGTTTGTGGCCATCTTTTTTCCATCGGCGGAATTCGAAAACACCCGCCGTATCACGCGCATCGCGGAGGATTCATTTTTAACCACCGGCAAAGTTTTGGTGGTGCCGGGGTATCTTGAAGTGTACGGCCGCCGCCCCGGCGTGGCCACGGAGAAGGACGAACTGGTGCCCGCTGAAACTGGCGAAAAGGCCGACGCAAAAGAAATCACCCTCAAGGGCGAACAAACTAAACCGCCCGCGCGTTACACGGAAGCCACTCTGCTTTCCGCGATGGAAACCGCCGGCAAACGCGTGGACGACGACGAGCTGCGCGAGGCAATGAGCGAGCGCGGCCTCGGCACGCCCGCCACCCGCGCGGCCATCATCGAAGGGCTCATCGCGCACAAATACATTTTCCGCCACGAACAACAAAAGCGCGACCTCGTGGTTTCAAATAAAGGGCTCGCGTTGATTGATCTGCTGGAGGACATCGGCATCGAGGCGCTCACTTCGCCGGAGTTGACCGGTGAATGGGAGTACAAACTCAAGCAAATGGAAAC
>CAUZWB010000186.1:0-5355 GCA_963583525.1 Verrucomicrobiia bacterium
TGCCTCTTCAGTTGCCTCTTCAGTTGCCTCTTCAGTTGCCTCTTCAGTTGCCTCTTCAGTTGCCTCTTCAGTTGCCTCTTCAGTTGCCTCTTCAGTTGCTTCTTCAGTTGCTTCTTCAGTTGCTTCCTCAGTTGCTTCAGCCTTGGCTTGAGGCTTCACTTCGACTTTCGATTTCTCGTCCCTCGACTTTTTCTTCTTCACCTCTTTCGGCCTCGGCTTCTTGGCGGTTTCGATGACGCCGTTGGCGAAGTCGAGCACGTGGCCTTGGTGGATGAGCCAGTGCAAATCGGAGATAAGTTGTTTCTGTTCGTCGGTTTGCTCGGGCGCGGGTGGTGGGGCTTCGCCTTCCTTGGGCTCCACGTGTTCGAGGCCACCGAGGTTTTCCAGAATCAGTCGCCGTGTGCAGTTGGGGGTAGCCTCAACCAATTCCACGATGCGGCGCACGCCATCGCCGACGGGCGTGGCGACGACGTCCAAATAATTCGGGCGCGCGACGGAAACGTGCGTGACCTTTTTGTCTTTCTTAAAAAACTGCAGCCCCATTCCGGCAAACATTTTACTGAGGTGCGTGGAAAGTTGCATTGGGAAATGCTTTTGTCGGTGCCATTGATCGCGCAAATAATCGGCCAACAAGTGGGGCTCACGCATGGCCTTGGCGGCGTTGCCGGTGACTGTGGCGGTTTCCGCCTCATCCACAATTGATTCGGCATGATAGGCGCGGAAATGGGCCTGCACTTCATCGCGCCGCGCGAAGATGATGGGCTCATCGGTTTGCAATGACTTCCACGTGGTGCGCCATTTGGATTGCTCAATCCACGCGTTGACAGCTTCCTCTTCTTTGATGATGCGGATGCGCGATTTGAATTTCTCAAAGGGCACGCGCGCTAAATGATCGGCGTGGAATTGAACGAGCTTGTTTTGATAATCGTGATGATTGGGCGGGCCGAGATACGTGTCGGTAAAACCGCATTGGGCCACAAACGTGAAGTTGCCTTTGGGGGCATCAATCTCGTTTTTCTCGGTGGCGTAAAAATGGTCGAAATGTTTTTCGAAGGTGTGCCGCTCGGCTTGGCCGCGATTGAGCCACACGGTGTCATCCATTTTGCTGGTGAAAAGGCGTTGGCCGGATTCCTTGCCTTGCCCTGATTTGCCGGATTTCCGGAGCGCACGAAGTTTCAGCGAATACCGCGCGGGGCGCTCGAGCACGAGCAGCGCGATTTGAAACAGCGGATAAGCGCGGCCGGTGAGGCGGATTTCTTTGGCGATGGATTCCACGCCTTGCGTGTCGGGCACGAAATCGATTTTGATGTCCAGCTGCTGCACCTCAGGGCGTTGAGGCTTGCCGCCGCGTTGTGGACGTGAGTCGCGTTGCGGACGTTGGTCGCGCTGATTTTGAGGCGCACCCCGCTGTTCACCACGGGGACCGCCTTTGTTGCCTCCATCGCGGTTGCCTTGAGGACGTCGCTCGCCTCCAGTGCCTCCACCGCTTTTGCGATCACCTCCCGGTTTGCGATCACCACGCGGGGGGCGTCGGTCGTCCCAGCCGCCTTTGCGTCCGCGCGGGCGTTCTTGTTCGCCCTTGTGGTTGGCGTATTTGTTCACGCCCGTGTCTACCTGCGCCCAGTCGGGCAGGAATTGCAGGTCGAGAGACAGTTCGTTTTCGGGTTCAACACTCATTCACAGGCCTGAAACAAATCAGGTGGGTGCGGAAAGGTTGGTTTGTTTTGCGCAGAAAGGCAAGCCTTGCGTGCGGTTTTTTGGGTTGTCAACCGATGCCCAATATCCTCAGCTTGCGTGGTGCGGAGGGGCGTGGCTAAACTGCGTTTGTGCCCCACGCCGAATTTGTTCATCTACACGTGCATAGCGAGTTTTCGATGCTCGATGGGGCGTGCCGTCTGGACAAGTTGGTGGCGCGCGCGGCGGAGTTGGAGTTTCCAGCGCTGGCGATTACCGATCACGGGGTGATGCACGGGGCGGTGGATTTTTATGAAAAGGCGCGCGCGGCCGGCGTGAAGCCGATCATCGGCTGCGAAGTGTACATCGCGCCGGGCAGTCGGTTTGATAAAAAGGCAAACAGCCGGGGCAGCAAAGACGGCTACAATCATTTGCTGCTGCTCGCCGAGAATGAGGCCGGCTACAAAAACCTCGTGCGCCTCACCACCGCCGCGCATCTCGAGGGCTTTTATTATAAACCGCGCATTGATAAGGAAATTCTCGAGGCGCACAAGGAAGGCCTCATCGCCTTTAGCGGTTGCCTTGCGAGTGAGATTCCGCAGGCGATCATGCGCGACAACCCCGACCGCGCGCGCGAGGCCCTCGATTGGTTCAAACAAATTTTCGGCAAAGAACGCTTTTTTCTCGAGCTGCAAAACCACGGCATCAACGAGCAAGCCAAGGTGAACGCCCAGCTCATCCCGTGGGCGAAGGAGTTTGACCTCAACCTCGTGGCCACGAATGACGTGCACTATATTGAGCGCGAACACTCGCACGCGCACGACGCGCTCATCTGCATCGGCACCCAAACTCACCTCAGCGATCCCAATCGGATGCGCTATGTGCCCGAACAATTTTATCTGCGCGATGCCGACGAAATGGCCGCGCTCTTCAGCGAAGTGCCCGAGGCGGTGCACAATACCCTCGCCGTAGCCGAGCAGTGCAATGTGGAAATCGAGTTGGGCAAGCTGCACTATCCGGTTTTTGAACCGCCGGAAATGTTCACGCGCGAAGGCTATCTCCGGCATCAAGTGGCCGAGGCGATGCAACATCGCTACAGCGTGCGATGCGAGGCGAAGGGCGAAGAGTTCGTTTGCCATTCCATTGAGGACGCCACGCGACTGCCGAATTTTGAAACCGCCGAAGGCACCAATCCCGCTGATGTCAACGACCCCGCCGTGGCCGCGGCGTTGGCGAAAGTGATCCACCGCATTCAAGTGGAGCTCGGCGTCATTGAGCAAATGGGCTTCACGAGTTACTTTTTGATTGTTGGCGACTTCATTCGGCACGGGCGCAGCAACGGCATTGCCTGCATTGCGCGCGGCTCGGCGGCGGGTTCGTTGGTGACGTTTTTGTTGGAAATTTCCAACGTCGATCCGCTGCGTTACGGGCTGCTCTTCGAGCGGTTTCTCAATCCTGAACGCGTCAACCCGCCGGACATCGACATCGACATTCCCGATGATCGCCGCCCGTTTCTCATCGAATACGTGCGCGAAAAATATGGGCGCGATTGCGTAGCGCAGATTATCACCTTCGGCACGATGGGCTCCAAATCCGTCATCCGAGACGTGGGCCGCGTGATGGGGCTGAGCTACGGCGAGTGCGATCGCCTTGCGAAGATGGTGCCGGACGAACTGAAGATCACCCTCAAGAAAGCGCTCAAACAATCGCCTGAATTGAAGTTGGCTTACGATTCCGAGGAAGCCACACGCGAACTCATCGACACCGCATTTGTGCTCGAGGACCTCACGCGCAACGCCTCCGTGCACGCCGCCGGCGTGGTCATCGGTGCGGAGCCATTGGTCAATGTGTTGCCGCTCAAAACCGATGCCGACGGCGCAGTGGTCACCCAATATCCGATGGGGCCAGTGGGCGATTTGGGTTTGTTGAAAATGGATTTTCTCGGGCTTAAAACGCTCACTGTCATTCGTAATGCGTGCCGACTCGTGAAGGAAACACAGGGCATCGAAATTGAAATCGACGCGATCCCGTTGGACGACCAACCCACTTATGATTTGCTAAACGAAGGCCGCACGGTGGGCGTGTTCCAGTTGGAATCGGGCGGGATGCGCGATTTGTGCCGAAAATTTCAGCTTGGTTCCGTGAAACATATCACCGCGCTCGTAGCGCTGTATCGGCCGGGGCCGATGGATCTCATCCCCGACTTCATCAAACGCCGCCACGGCGATGTGGAAATTCGCTACGAACATCCACTGCTCCAACAAATTTCCGAGGAGACGTATGGCATTCTGATTTATCAGGAGCAAGTGATGCAAGCCACGCAGTTGCTCGCCGGCTACACCCTCGGCGGCGCGGATTTGCTGCGGCGCGCGATGGGCAAAAAGAAGATTTCCGAAATGGCCAAACAGCGCGAAACCTTCGTGCAAGGCTGCAAAGCCAACAACAACATTCCGCCCGCGCAGGCGAACAAGGTTTTTGATTTACTGGAAAAATTTGCCGGCTACGGCTTCAACAAATCACACGCCGCCGCGTACGCAATCGTCGCCTACCAAACCGCGTGGTTGAAAACACATTACCCTGTCGAATTTCTATCCGCCGTCTGCACCAATGACATGGGCGACACTGCCAAGCTCACCGTCCTCATCACCGAGGCCAAGGCGATGGGGCTAGATGTGTTGCCGCCGGATCTCAACGAAAGCCGCACGAACTTCGCCCCCGCGCGTGACGGCAAAGTCATCCGCTACGGACTCGCCGCCATCAAAGGCGTGGGCGAAGCCGCCGTGGATGCGATGCTCATCGCGCGCGGTGAAGGCGATCCCTTTACATCACTCAGCGATGTTTGCAACCGCGTGGAGCTGCGCGCGGTAAACCGCAAAGTGCTCGATGCCCTCATCAAAGCCGGCGCGTGCGACAGCTTCGGCCAAAGCCGCGCCAGCCTTTGCGCGCAAATTGAGCGCACTCTTTCCCGCGCCGCCAGCACCGCCGCCGACCGCGCGCGCGGGCAGGAAACGCTTTTCGGACTACTCGACGCCGACAACACCGAGGACGATGAAATTCCCGCCGCCCTGCGCAATCTACCCGAATGGGATGACGCGGAACGACTCGCCCACGAAAAGGAGTTGCTCGGTTTTTACGTGAGCGGTCATCCCCTCAACCCGCATCTCGGCACGTTGAAGCATTATGCCACGCATCAAGTCACCGACCTCAAGGAATTGCCAGACCGCACTATCTCCCGCGTGGGCGGCTTGGTCTCGACTGCGAAACGCGCCATTTCAAAAAAAACCGACAAACCCTACTGCACCGCCACCGTGGAGGATATGACCGGCCAAGTCACCGTGCTGTGCGTGGGCGACAACTACGAAAAATTTAACGAACAATTTGAGCTCAACAAACCCCTGATGGTCATCGGCGAAGTGAACAACAGCGAGGACGTGCCCAAGATTTTTCCGGTGGATGTGTTCCCGCTCGATGACGCTCCGCGCAAGTTCACCCAACAAGTCCACCTCCGCCTCAAGACCGAGGCACTGCAACCCGACGCCATGAACGGCGTGCGCGAACTCGCCGAAGCCCATCCCGGAAAAATTCCGTTACTCCTTTGCCTGCGCCAACCCGGCGGCGAATCTGTATTCGTCGAAGCCGACGAACGCTTCAACGTCGCCCCCGGCCTCGCCCTTGCCGCCG
>CAUZWB010000187.1:0-5349 GCA_963583525.1 Verrucomicrobiia bacterium
TGGCGGCGGTGGACTTGCCCATACCCACCCCGCCAGTGATGCCGATGACGCGCGTGCTCATGAGGCGAGGTCGAGATTCCGCACAATTTGAACGGTGGCGCGCGATTTATTGAGCGTATAAAAATGCAGCCCCTCCACGCCATTGGCAATGAGATCGGCACACTGGCGCGTGGCATAGTCGACGCCAAACTCCGCCACCGCCGCGGCATCATCGCCCAGCTTTGCGAGTGTGTCCGTGATCTCCGGCGTGAGCTTCGAGCCGCACATTTTGGTGAACCGCTGGATTTGACCGCCACTGAGAATTGGAATGATGCCGGCCAAAATTGGCTGGGTGACACCGCGCGCGCGCAGAAAATCACGGAAGGCATAAAAATCCGCGTTATCAAAAAAGAGTTGAGTGATGATGAAATCCGCGCCGCATTCCACTTTTGCCTGCAGCCGTTGCCAATCCACCTCGTGCCCTTCTGCGCACGCAATGTGTCCCTCGGGGAAACCGGCCACGCCGATGGTGAATTGATCGCGCGCACGGACGTGGCTCACCAATTCGTGTGAATACTCAAAGCCGCCTTCCGGCTTCACAAAATTTTCCTGCCCCGGCGGCGGGTCACCGCGCAGCGCGAGAATATTGCGAACACCGCGCCGATGCGCCTCATCAAGAAACCCGCCGATATCATCGCGCGTGGACCCCACGCAAGTAAGATGCGCCATCGTGGGCACGGCGTGATCGCGCTGGAGCGTCTCCACGATATCGAGCGTTTTGTCCCGCGTGCTGCCGCCTGCACCATAAGTTACCGAAAAAAACGCCGGCTCAATCGCCTTAAGTCGCGGCGCAATCTTCCCAAGCAAAGTCGCTTCGCCCGCAGGAGTTTTCGCAGGAAAAAACTCGCAAGAGATAACCGGCCGACCCACCTCCGCAGACTCACGGAGAATATCGCGAATAAAACGCATCGGCGGGATAATGAAGAAAACCAAGCGGCGCGGCAAGCCTACCCGCTAGCTGGGGCAATTATGGCTTGGTTGAATTCTTGTACTCAATGCGGGCGATGCTGTCCACGTCTAGAATTGAGACGCCACCTGCCTCGCTGGTGACGATGGCGATGCCGCCGGTGGGGGGAATGAACATATAATCCTCGTGTTTGACAAAGATCGTGCCGCCATCGGCGGTGATGATGTCCGCCGGGGTTTGGCCTTGGATGGTTCCTTTTAGCGCGGTGATTGTCATATTTTAATTTCCAAACAATTGTAATGGACGTCCCGACAACTTCATCGTCAACCTCCGCAAGCGGTAGTCGCCGGTTCCGCCGAGGCATCCAATGGATAACATCGCCTCATCAGGGGAAATTGTCAAATCAGAATCCGAAATTGCCTGCAGCGATTCACCCACCAATGGCGCTCATGGTTCGGTCGGGTTGTTCGAAATCAGTTTCGCCGATGTGGTGGCGGGGTTCTTTTTTTAGGACGACGGCTTGGAGCCATTCGACGATGTCAGCGTCGGTGGCGTTGCCGCGGAGAAGGGGTTTGAGATCGTGCTCGTGGAGGCTGAAAAGGCAGGTGCGAATTTTGCCGTCGGCGGTGAGGCGCAAGCGATTGCATTGGCCACAGAACGGTTCGCTCACTGGCGAGATGAGGCCGATCTCGCCCTGCCCTTCTTTAAACCGCCAGCGGGTGGCGGTGGCAGCGGTGTGTTCCATTCCGGCGGGTTCAATATCGAATGCGGCTTGGAGGCGTTCGCGGATTTCGCGGCCGGTGACGACGTGTTCGCGTTGCCAGGCGCGACCGGAATCGAGCGGCATAAATTCGATGAAGCGCATCACCAATGCTTCGTCGCGGGCGAATTGGGCGAGGGCTTCGATTTCGTGATCGTTGAGGTCGCGAATGATGACGGCGTTGATTTTGACGGGGGCGAAGCCCAAATCCCGCGCGCGGGAAATAGCGGCGAGCAGTTCGCCGAGGCCATCGCGGCCGGTGAGTTTTTTGAAATTATCGCGGTCCAGCGAATCGAGGCTGAAGGTCACGCGGTGCAAACCGGCGGCGCGCAAGTCTTCAGCGTGTTTATCAAAATGAAATCCATTGGTGGTGAGGGCGAGATCGTCGATGCCTTCGAGTGTGGTGAGCTGACGGACGAGTTCGGGCACGGCGCGGCGCAGGAGGGGTTCGCCGCCGGTGAGGCGAATTTTGGTAACGCCCAAGCCGGTGGCGACGCGGGCGACGCGGGTGATTTCTTCGTACGTGAGAAAGTTCGAGCGGGGCTTCCACTCATGGCGAATGGGCTGCGGCGCTTCGGAAGAAGCTGATTTGCGACGATAAAAATCCGCTGCCTCTTCGGTCTCGGGGAGACAGTAGAGGCAGCGGAAATTACAGCGGTCGGTGATGCTAACGCGCAGGTCGCGTATGTGGCGGCCTAGGCCATCAACCAATTCGTTGGATTCAATGGATTCGCTCACTTGTTCTCGTTGCCCGGCGCTGGCGCTGGCGCTGGCGCTGGCGTAACAGGCGCTGCGGGTGCAGGCACGGCCGGTGCGGCCTCGGGGGTAGCGGGAGTTTCTGGAACTTCCGGGGTTGCCTCTGGAGTAACCGTGGTGGGTTCGGGCTGTTTCACCGGCTCCGGTTTCACGAGTTTGCCATTGATGTAAAGATCTCCATCGGTCAGCTCGTAATGGACTTTATTAGTGTCGGCGGGCTCGGCTTTTTTGGCAGCAGCCAACTGGGCCGCTTTGCGGGGGTCATAAGTGCCGCGCGCGGCGTGCTTGCCGCCGTTGGGGCCCACGCCCAACTCACGCCAACGCCGACGGCGGGCCTCGGCGATGCGCGCCTTCATCGTTTTCAATTGCTTGACCAAAAAATCAACATCGTTCATGCGCTCAACCAGTTTGGCTTTTTCGTCCTCTAACCGATTCAGCTCACGCAACAGAAACACGCGATCGCCCTCGGCGGATTCCAGCTTGGTGGTGGTTTCGGTGATCTTACTGTTCAGTCCGGTGATCTGCGATTGCAGCGCACCTTTTTGCACATTAAAATCATCCATCTTGGCGGTCAGCTCTGTGACCTTGGCCGTGGCAGTTTCCGCAGCTGTTTTCACCTCGGCCAATGCGGTGGTGGTGGTTGCCAGTTCGGCGGTCTTGGCAATCAGTTCGGCAGATTTGGAGTCCAGTTGGGTTTTCGTGGTCAGCAGCATTTCTTCCACCAAACCGATCTCGGTGCTGTGCTTGAGCTGCAAGCCGGTACGTTCCTGTTTAAGGGTGGTGTTCTCCGTTTCTAAAGTGGTTTTGGTGGTTACCAAATCTGTCTTGGCGATTTCCAAGTCGCCCTTCTCCTGCTTCACAGTGGTCAACTCCTGAGAAGTGGTGTCGAGCACCCCTTTGAGGTTAACCACGTTCTCCTTTGTCTCCGTGAGTTCCGCGCGAGTGGTATCGCGCTCGGCCTTCACTTTCTGGAATTCCTTGTCGCGAGCGCCAAGCTTGCCGTCAAGGTTGTTGTAGTTGACGGCTGAAAAGATGCCGAGGCCCGTCGTGATAGCCACCAACACTACGATGGCGATTGTCTTTGTGTCCTTCATGGTGGGCGGAGTGTGGGAGGGGTTTTGCCGTGTGACAAGTGGGAGTCATTAAAAAGTGTTAACAGGATATGCCTCAGTTGTGAACAGTTACAACCCACGCGTGAGACCGCTTTTTGAATTTTTTGATGGCCCCCGCGGGCGTCTGGCCGCAGGATACACGCATGGACAGCATGGATATCCCCCCTCAGCGTGGGCCCGAAACGGCCGACGAAATTGGCGCCGCCATTTTTATGGAATGCCTAATGAACCTGGTGCAATCCGCCGCGTATTTACTCGGCAAGGTAAAAGCACCGGCTACCGGCGAGCCGGTGATGGATTTGCCGCGAGTGCAACTAGTGATTCAGCAATTAGAATTGCTGGAAAAAAACGCCGAGAAACTTAGCATCGAAGAACAACAACTCATAAAGCGCAGCCTGCAGGATTTGCGGATGGCTTATGTAACGGCTGCAGGCAAAACGCCTGAAGAAGCCCTTGAGGAAGAGTCCGCGCCCGAAGCCGAACCGGAAACCAAGCCCGAAGCTGATGCCGCACCGGATACTGACGCTGATGAAAACGACGAGGAAGAAGAAGAAGGCTCCCGCAAGCGGTTTGTCAAAAAATATTCCTAGTCGGCCAGCAAGATCCGCACGCCGCTCTCTTTTTTTAACCGCTTGAAATAATCCGGCAACGCCTTGCCGAAGGATTCGGCTTGGAGGTATTTGCGGATATCATTACGCACCTCGGCAAACGGTTTTTTCCGCGCCGCTTTATAGTCGAGCATTTTCACAATGTGAAAGCCCTGTTTGGATTCCACCGGCGGACAAATTTGGTTTACTTTCAACGCCATCACCACTTTCTCCACCTTGGGTTCCGCCTGCCCGGCCACCAATATCAACTCCCCGTCCAGTTGCTTGGTGACGGGGTTCTCAGAAAATTCTTTTACCAGTTGCTTGAAATCGATGCCCGCCGCCGCCTGGGCAAATACTTTGGCAGCAACAGCCTGTTTACTGGCGCGGGCATCGGGATTTAGCCGGAGGTTGGTGGCCGGATCCACCAGTGAAATAAACACCTCGGCCACCTTCGCCTGTTCGGGCACATTCCATTGGCCCTTCGCATTGTAGTCGTTGTAAAACTTGAGCAAGTCGCTCTCTTTAGCCTGCACTTTGGATTGCAGCTCGCGCCGCGCCACGGTGTCGGCCAGCAATTCCACGCGCAATTGTTTTTGAAAACCCGCCAGACTCATGCCGATCGATTCTAAGTGAAGTCGGAAGGCGTCATCCGTGAGAAACGAGTCTTTCAATTCTTTAAATTTCTTCCCGGCATCCGCCTCAGCCTTGGTGCGATCTCCCGCTTGCGCGCGACGGCCCAGCAGGCGATGAATGATCAAATCCTCCAACAACCGCTTTTGAATTTCTTTTTCCGCAAGGGGCGAAACATTCACACCCATCGTGGCTTGCGTCATCACATAGCGCCGATAGGCTGCGTCCAGCTCCGACTCATGAACAGCCACGCCCACGCCCGTGGCCACAATGCGCCCGGTGGGCACGGCCGCCGATAAACCCAGCCCGGCCAGCAGACCGAGCGCCAAAAATTTTCTGTACCAATGTTTCATCATGTCTCCTTTATAGTCCTTTTATAGTATCACCACTTTTGCGTTTGAGATGTCCGGGTCTGCCGCCACTTTTTCCATCAACGCCGCCGGCGGCGCGTGATCGAGGTTCAATAGCGTCAACGCCTCGCCACCTTCTTCGTCGCGGTTTAGGCTCATGCTCGCGATGTTTACCTCGTGCTCGGCCATCAGTAATCCAATATAC
>CAUZWB010000188.1:0-5337 GCA_963583525.1 Verrucomicrobiia bacterium
CGGGAATGGCATCGGCGTTGGGCGCGAACACCTCGACGGCATCATAGCCCAACTCAGCGGCTTTAGCGCAGCCGGCGGCGAGGTCGTGCCAGAAAACGAACGGGCCGCCTTCGGCTTCCTTGACGAGTGAAATGGTGACTGCGGATTTTATCATGCGACAAACAACCGCTTGAAGTGGCGGTCATAAAGATTTTCGGTTACGTTTTTACCGACAACTTCAGCGTTGGCTTTCAGTAAATCGGTGTAGCGCGCGCCTTCTTTAGCGGCGAGCTTGAAGGCAATATGCAGTAACTGGCGGAAGTGTTGGTTGAACTCCGGATGCTCCTGCACGTGCCGCAGCGCGTTGGAATATTGTTCACCGGTCCAGCCATTGACCGCCTCGGCGGCGGGCAGTTTGGCGGCATCGATGTCAATCACCGAGGCGTACGGCGCGCAGAGTGCGTCCACATTTTCCAGCGCCTTGGCGTAAATCTCTTTCGACAGCGCGAGCCCTTCGCCGCCGGCCTCGGCGAGGCCGATGAGTTCCTCGAGCCACGTGGTGCCGGCGGTTTTTACGTGAACGCCCGCGCCGGTGCGACGGATGGCGTTGCCAATAATGGGGTAAATCGAAAACTTATCACTCCCGCTGTGCACGCTGAGTTTGAGGTTTTCGGGCAGGCCGTACTTCGCAATCGCATGTGCGATGACGGCGAGGTCGTCGTTGAACTCCTTCTCAAACTGCACGAGGTCACCCACGTAATCGACCCCTTTATTAAAGCGGCCGGTAAACTTCGGCGCGATGGTTTGCAGCTGCACGCCTTCGTCGGCCAGCGCGGCGAGAATAATTAATAGCTCCGGCGGTGTCTGCGGCGCATCGGTTTCGTCCATTGAAACCTCAGCGATGAATTCATCCTTCTTCGATTCGATGTGTCGGTAAATCTTCGCCGCCTCGGCCACGGCGCTGAGATATTTACCGGCGACTTCCTCCACGTATTCGCGCGTGATTTCAATCGGCTCATCGATACCTTCGATGCTCACGCTGCCAACCAGCTCGGGGTGTTTCCCCACAAACGTCTCCACTGCGTCGCCTTCGGGCGCTTGACCGATGGAATCTGCCACGTCGATGGTGAAAAAATCGGAGCAGTCGAGATACTTGTCGACCGTGTCCATATTGATGTGATCAGCATCCACGTGCCAACCCCGCTCCCAGCCCAACGCCTCCACGGCGGCTTGGGCGGAGTCGAAAACGCTTTGGGGTTCGGAACCAATAAAGCTGTGTTCGCGATTTGATTTATTCCAAACGGGAATCACATCGATGCCATTTTTCGCGAGTTTCACGCAGGCTTGTAATTGCGCTTTAGCCTGATGAGCAAAGCGATCGCCCACACCAATGGTGTATTTTTCTAGAGTCAACATACCGAAGCGCGGAATTTAGCGGAACATGGAACAGAAGCAAGCATTACTTTGTAAAATGTTAACAATTATTATTGACGCGGTTTAGTAGTACGGCAACACTTTGCCTGTGATGATTTCTAAAAAGGCAGATCGATCCTTGCGACCGCCGGTTTCTAAAAAACCCGTTCGCTCGTTGCGGGAGCAAATTACCGATGCGCTGCGGTCGGAGGTGCTCGCGGGTGTGTGGACGAATGAGGCGCCGATGCGCGAGCACGCGTTGGCCGAACGGTTTGGCGTAAGTCGCGGGCCGATTCGCGATGCGCTGCTGCAGCTTTCGCAAGAAGGTGTGTTGGTGTATTCGCCGAACAAAGGCGTGCGCGTCAACACGCCGCCGGCTGAGGCTGAGCGGCTTTTGCTGCAATCGATGCGGCGCGAGATGGAGACGTTTTGCATCGGCCGATGCATAGAGCATTTGACTGAGGCGGACGATGAACAGCTCGAAGGCATCCTGGCCGAACTCACTCGCGCGTGCGAACGCGCCGATCTCAGCGCCATTGCCGATAACGATTTGGCGCTGCACCGTTATCTCGTGCGGCGCGCCTCGCGTGAATTGGAGGGAGTGTGGCAAAGCATCGCCTCGCGTTTGCTGATGGATTACTCGCGGATTGATCGGCTCGATCAAATCGTGGCCGAGCACGAAGCGATTGTGTGCGCGGTAAAGAAACGCAATCTCAAGGCCGCCCAAAAGGCGATTAACGCGAACATCATCTGATGCGACTATTGACGATCATTTTCATCGGGCTCACCGCCGCCGTGTCCTCTGCGGAGGATCGCGAAGGCGAGCGGTTATTTGCGCTGAAGGTGCGCGGGATTCTCAGCGCCAAATGCCTCGCGTGCCACGGCGAGGAGGCGAAGAAGTTGAAGGGCGAATTGGATCTTACTTCGCGCGCGACGATGTTGAAAGGCGGCGAGAGCGAAGTGGCTTCGGTCACGCCGGGCAAGCCGTTGGCCAGTCCGTTGTACCTCGCGGCCACGCGCTTGCACGAGGATGACTGGCCCGCTATGCCGCCGAAGGAGAATGACAGCCTTTCGGCACCGCAGTTGGCCGTGATCAAACGCTGGATTCAGCTGGGCGCGCCGTGGCCGGACGCCAAGACGCAAGCGCACTATATCGCCGAGGAACGCGCCCAGCCGATAACAACCGAGGGTGTGCTCGTAAAGACCAGCGGCGGGCTCTCCGATGATTGGACCTACCGTCGCTACAAAGATGAGGATCTCTGGGCGTTTCGGCCCGTGAAAAAACCAACCGTGCCGAAGGGCGCGGCCAATCCGGTTGATGCCTTCGTACGGCGCAAGCTCAACGCTGCCGGATTCAAGCCCGCACCACCGACGGATTTTCGCACGTTGGTGAAGCGTGCCTACTACGATCTCACCGGCCTGCCGCCCACGCCAAATGAGATGCATCAATTCCGGATCGCGTGGGACAAGGATCCGGCCAAAGCGTGGAGCGGACTCATCAACACGCTCTTGGCCAGCCCGCATTACGGCGAGCGCTGGGGGCAGCACTGGCTCGACGTGGCGCGCTATGCCGACACGGGCGGCTACTCCAACGACTACGAGCGTTCCAACGCTTGGCGCTATCGTGATTATGTCATCCGCGCTTTTAATGAAGACAAGCCGTACAATGAATTTGTTATCGAACAAATCGCGGGCGATGAGTTGTGGGAGCAACAGCCGGAAGGCAATCGTAATTCGGCGCTGCTCGTGGCCACCAGCTTCCTGCGCATGGGGCCGTGGGATCCGGCAATGGTGAAGGTGCCCGAAGCGCGGCAGATTTTTCTCGATGATGTCGTGAACTCCGTTGGCCAGAGTTTACTCAGCACCACGATGCGGTGTTTTAAATGTCATGATCACAAGTTTGATCCCTTGCCCACGCGCGACTATTACCGAATGTACGCGGCCTTTGCCGGCACGCAGATGGCCGAACGCCCCGCGCAGTTTTTGAAGAAGGAAAACCTCAGCCGATTTACGGAGCAAAAAAAACATGTGCAAGGCCTCTTGGATTTTGCGAGAGAGAAAACAAAGGAACTGACCGACAAGCGTGAAGCGGCCGCTAAAGAATGGTTCAAGAAAGCCAAGGTGGATTATGTCCCGCTTGAGAAACGAAAGAGTTTGGCGGATGGAAAGAAGCCGCCACGCCATGTGGGGCTCGATCAAATGGAGCAGGGTCGACTGAAAGTGCGCGAGCAGGATTCCCGAATTTGGGAGCGCCGGATGGAGCGTTTTCAGCCGTGGGTGCAGGGCGTTTACAACGGCCCGGATCCAAAATTTTTGAACGCCAAAAAATTACGCCGAACGCCCAAGGTCAATCGTAATTGGCAGCCAGACAGTCACATCTATATGGGGGGCTCGTTGCAGGCGCCGGGCCAGAAAGTGGGGCCAGGCGTGTTGAGCGCCACGGGCATTCCGGTGTCCACCACGGGTGACGATCCCTTTGTGATTTCCGATAAATTGCAGGGCCGCCGGTTGGCTCTGGCCCAATGGATTGCGCATCCGAAAAACCCGCTCACTGCGCGCTCCATCGTAAACCGCGTGTGGCAGCATCATTTTGGAAAACCCATCGCCGGCAACCCGAACAACTTTGGTGCCAAGGGCGCCAAGCCGACGCATCCGGAATTGCTCGACTGGTTGGCGGCGGATTTCGTGGAACACGGTTGGAAGTTCAAGCGACTGCATCGAATGATTATGCTTTCGCAAACCTATCGGCAATCCGGCCGACATCCGCAATTGAAGAAACTGCAAACCGAGGACCCGGACAATGACCTTTTTGCCTTCCATCCACCGCGTCGCCTCACCGCTGAGGAATTACGTGACAGTCTTTTGAAAGTCACCGGTGAATTAAACCCTGCCACCGGCGGCCTGCCGGTGATGCCGGAGATCAACATGGAGGTCGCGCTTCAGCCGCGCATGATCCAGTTCTCTATCGCACCGGCGTATCAGCCTTCGCGAACACCGGCCGAGCGAAATCGTCGCACGATTTATGCCTACCGCGTTCGCGGCCAAGCCGATCCCTTCCTTGAGTTATTTAATCTGCCCAATCCCAACGGCTCCTGCGAGGAACGCGATGCGGCGGCTGTCACGCCGCAGGCTTTCACACTCTTGAACAGCGACGTGATGAGCGACCGCTCCATTGCCTTGGCCCTGCGCGTGGAAAAAGAGAAGGACACGTTGCCTCTTCAGGTGAAACGCGCTGTGCAACTGGCTTTTGGTCGTGTGCCCGACAAGGTGGAGCAGGAACGTCTCAAGCAATATGTTCTTAAAATGCGCGCCTACCACGCGAACCATCAGCCTGAGCCTGTAAAATATCCCACCCGAATCACCCGCTCGCTCATTGAAGAACTCACCGGTCAACCTTTTGAGTACGAGGAAACTTTATCCGTTTTTGAAAATTATGTGCCGGACAAAAAACCCGACGATGTAAGCGCGAACACCCGCGCACTGGCCGACTTATGCCTGTTGCTTTTCAACTCCAACGAATTCATTTACGTGTACTGAAATGAACGCACCTCTCTCACTGAATACAGCTTCCCTGCGTCGCCGTGATTTCCTTTATGGACTCGGTTCATCTCTGGGTGCGGTGGCGATGACCGACCTGTTGGCCAAAGAAGCCGCCGGGCCATTGTCACCCAAGAAACCAATGCACGCGCCCAAGGCAAAAGCGGTGATCATGCTCTTCATGGAGGGTGGGCCGAGCCATATGGATACGTTTGATCCGAAGCCAGTGCTCAGTGCGAAGCACAAGACAGAATCAAAACGCACGGCCGGTTTGGCGAATGGGTTTCGTTTTTATGTCGGCAGCCCATTCAAGTCGCGCAAGGTCGGCCAGTCGGGTTTGGACATGAGCGATCAATGGGTGCATTTGCCGAAGGTGGCCGATGAGCTTTGCAACTACCGCGGGTGTCA
>CAUZWB010000189.1:0-5327 GCA_963583525.1 Verrucomicrobiia bacterium
CTGTCGGCATTCGCTCGTCGACGGCATCAAGCGCGCAATGGATGTGCTTGTTTCTGGAAAAGTGGCGATGGTGTGCGGCTACGGCGACGTGGGCAAAGGCTCATCGGCGGCGCTGGCCAACGAGCATGCGCGTGTGATGGTTTCGGAGGTTGACCCCATCTGTGCGCTTCAAGCCTGCATGGAGGGGTATCAAGTGACGACGGTAGAGGACGCGCTGCCGGTTGCGGATATTTATGTGACTACCACCGGCAACAAGGACATCATCACTGCCGACCAAATGTCGCGCATGAAAGACCAAGCCATCGTTTGCAATATTGGCCATTTCGATAACGAAATCCAAGTGGCCGCGCTCAGCGAAATGGATGGCGTAACGCGCGAGGAAATCAAGGGCGACTCCATCCCCGGCGGCCCCGTCACGCGCTTCACCTTTCCCAATGGCCACTCGATTTATCTGCTCGCCGAAGGCCGTCTCATCAACCTCGGCTGCGCAACAGGCCATCCGAGTTTTGTGATGTCCAACAGTTTCACCAACCAAACCATCGCGCAGATTGATATCCGGAATAATCCCGACCGCAAAGTGGGAGTGTATTTACTGGACAAAAAACTCGATGAGGAAGTCGCGAGATTGCACCTCAACAAGCTTGGAGCGAAGCTCACTCAGCTCACACCCGAGCAGGCGGATTACATCAATGTGCCCGTCGAGGGGCCGTATAAGCCGGAACATTACCGGTATTAACAACCCAAGCTTCCCGCCGCACTTCAAATTGGATTCAATCGCCGCGCATGGTTGATTTGAAAATGCAACCCGCTGCCGGTGAACGGCTGGTGCGGCACGTTGGCGATCGGTTGCGTTTCACGCTAACCGGAGCGGCCGACGCTTACGGCGTTTTTCTCCGCACAAATATTGGCCGCGCGGCTGCCCTTCGGCGTGGAGTCATTCGTCAAATCCAAGAACCTGAAGTGCAAGTCGAAGCATCTTGGCGCGATGTGCCGATGCAACTCGTGGGCGATGAATGGGTCATTGAATTCGCGCTAGCCGAGGTGGGTTGGTTTCAGGCGAAGGCTTACGTGGTTGATGCGGATGGTAAGCAACATTGGCCCGAGGGCGACAACGTCGGCTTGTCTGTGCATCCCAATGATGCCCGATGCGCGAACACGATATACTGTTGTTTCCCACGCATGTTCGGTCCAAACAAAACCGCACGCGAAACCACCACGCGCGATGGTGACGAGCACATTCAAAAACTTGATGCCGAGGGCTACGCCGTCATCCCGCCGAGCGGCACGTTCCGCGATGTCATCGCCGAGCTGCCGCACATCATGGACACGCTGGGCTGTCGCATTTTGCATTTGCTGCCGGTCAATTCCACGCCCACCACTTACGCTCGCATGGGTCGCTTCGGCAGCCCGTACGCCTGCGGCGGTCTCACGGACATCGACCCCGCGCTTGTCGTGTTCGACAAACGCGCCACCGGTGTCCAGCAGTTTTATGAATTGACCGACGCGGTCCACGCGCGCGATGGCCGGCTTTTTCTCGACCTCGTTATCAACCACACCGGCTGGGGCAGCGCCTTGCAGGAGGAACATCCAGAGTGGTTTTTGCGCGAGGACAACGGCGAATTCGCCAGCCCCGGCGCGTGGGGTAATACGTGGGGCGACCTCGTCGATCTGGAGCCGCATCATCGAGGCTTGTGGGAGCATCTTGCCGAAGCCTTCCTCACGTGGTGCCGCCGCGGTGTGGATGGCTTCCGCTGCGATGCCGGTTACAAAGTGCCGATGCCCGTTTGGCGTTACATCATCGCACGCGTCCGCGAAGAATTCCCAGATACGATTTTCCTGCTCGAAGGCCTCGGTGGTGGCTGGGACGACACGGAAAATCTTCTCACCCGAGGTGGCATGCAATGGGCTTATTCCGAATTGTTTCAGGAATACAACGGCGACAACATTTCCGGCTACCTCGACCACGCGCTGCTGCAAAGCCCTCGCATTGGGACGCTCGTCAACTACAGTGAAACCCACGACAACCCGCGCCTCGCCGAAAAGAGCCGCACGTGGTCGCTGATGCGAAACCGTCTTTGCGCGCTCACCAGCATTAATGGCGGCTACGCTTTCACCAATGGCGTTGAGTGGCTCGCCGATGAGCGCGTCAATGTCCACAACGCTCGCGGCCTCGCCTGGGGTAGCGGGGAAAATTTGGTCGCGGAATTATCGGGCTTGAACGAACTCCTTGCCCAACATCCCTGTTTTCGAGATGGCGCAACTTTTAAACGGCTTAGTCACGACGACTCTCCGATCTTCGCGCTGGAACGAACTTCTGCTTGCGGACAGCAAGTCGTGTTGCTCGTCAACAGCGATCCCGAGGCACCACACGAACTGCAAATCCCGAGCAACGAATTGGCCGCCAATGAAACCTGGATTGATCTGCTCGGCGATTCACCGCCGGAGATTTCGTGGCAGTCAGAGCATTCCCATTTCAAATTGCAACCCGGCCAAGTGCATTGCCTTGCCGCGAGCGGGACGGAATTGGAAACGGGTTATCGATCCTCACGCGCCCGCGTGGCGTGGGCAACGCAATGCCTTTCCACTGTTTTTGAGCCGGAAGAAATTGGCCCGTGCGATTGGGGGGCTTTATCCGATTTGGTGGCAAACGAGCCGGAAGCATTTTTGGCGGCCATCGGTTGGATGGACGCGAATGCCGTCGACTTATTGACGGAAATTAAATCCGCGATGGAGCGCACCGGTTATCCGCAAGTCATCACATGGCGCGCGGCGGATGCCTCCCGCGTGCTTCCCGTGCCGCACGAACATTGGTTGATGTTACGCGATGAACAACCGTTCCGCGTGAGTTTGGATGAAACTCATCACGCCGAATCCGTGCCGATGGCCGACGGGCACGTGGCTGCCTTTCCGCCAAACTTTTCTGGAAACGCCCAGTTAATTATGCGGCGCTTGGATGAGCGGCCCGAGCCGATTTATGGCGGATTGCAGTTCCTAAAAGACCAACCGGCCAACGAGCGCTTTGAAGCTGCGGTGGCGCGCGTGGAATGTGACCTCATTGAAAACCCTATCGCGCTGCTCACCAACGGCTGCGGGGCAATGGCGCGGATGGCGGTGGACTTGGGCAGGATCAAGTCCAAATACGACTGCCTGCTCGCCGCAAATTTGCACGACGCGTTGCCGGTGAACCGGCAAGTGCTCGCCAAGCGCATCCGCGTGTGGGCCGTGGCCGATGGTTTTATTTCACCGCTCGATGCGGACAACCTTCTCCAATTCCAACCCGGGCCGCCCGCGCGTTGGCGGTTCCTTATTAGCGCGGGTGACAATCGCACAGTGGAGGTTGAATTGACCGCCGTCATGCCGCCTGGCGCGAACGCGACGGTGTTTGAGTTCCGCCGAATGGAGGGCCAATCTGCTCAGGGAACCGTGCTTTCAAAAAACAAATCGTTTTTTCTGACCGCTCGAGTGGACATCGAAAACCGTGATTTTCACTCTGAAACAAAACTGAATGAGGCAGCTTACCGATATTTTGAGGAGCACACTCGGGAGCTTTCGAGTGGAATTGGTTTTGCCTTCGAGTCAACGCCGGACACGCAATTAGTGGTCGAAGCAAGTGGCGGAATTTATCATCACCAATGCGAGTGGTGCCGCGATATCGCTCATCCCGTCGAAGCCAGTCGAGGCCACGCGGAGAGCGGGGATGCTTGCAGCCCGGGTTGGTTTGAATTGCCTTTGGCACCGGGCGAGCGAGTGAAGATGGAAATCAGCGTTGGCGAATTCGCAGGCTCGCCCCTCCATGGCGATGACTCTCAACGGAGGGACGAGCCTGCGAGTCCGTTTGCCGACCGCCTCAAAAAATCGTTGGAAAATTTCATCGTCCAGCGCGGTCCCGGCAAAACTGTCATTGCGGGCTACCCGTGGTTTCTCGATTGGGGCCGTGACACACTCATCGTCGCGCGCGGGATGCTGGCGGCAGAGATGGTCGACGAGGTTCGCGATCTCGTGGTGACGTATGCCGCACTGGAAGAAAGCGGCACTCTACCCAATTCATTGCGCGGCGGAGACGCGAGCAATCGCGATACTTCCGACGCGCCACTTTGGTTTGGCGTTGTGTGTGAAGAATTGGTTGCGACTGGAGTGGATTTGAATCAGTTGCGCGCGGGCGATCGTTCGGTGTCGGACGTGCTGCAATCCATTGCAACGCACTATCGCGATGGCACGCCCAATGGTATCCGGATGGACCCTGCGAGCGGTTTGATTTGGAGCCCAACCCACTTCACTTGGATGGACACGAATCACCCGGCCGGTTCACCACGCGAGGGTTTCCCCGTGGAAATCCAAGCACTGTGGCTGCGGCTACTCCGCCAACTTGGCAGCGAATGGGCATCAGTTCGGCAAAAGGCAGAGGCATCATTTCAATCTCTTTTCAAAATCGAAAAAGGCTGGCTGGCCGACCAATTGATAGCCAAGCCCGGTGTGAGTGCTTCCGAGGCCACGCCGGACAACGCGCTCCGGAGCAACGGGCTTTTGGCGGTGGCACTGGGCGAAGTGACGGGTGAACCGGCGCGCCGAATGGTGACGGCGGCACAGCGGCACTTGGTCGTGCCCGGCGCAGTGCGGTCACTGGCGCCCTTGCCGGTAGAGCCGCCCTTGCCGGTGCGGTCGGGCGGAGGCGATTTGTTGAACAATCCGGAAGAGCCGTATTGGGGCCGTTATGAAGGTGATGAAGACACGCGCCGCAAGCCGGCGTATCATAACGGGACGGCTTGGGTTTGGCCGCTGCCGGTGTTTTGCGAAGCGTTGGTGCGGGCATGGAATTTCTCGCCGGAAAGCATGGCAGCGGCACGCTCATATTTGCTGTCCATGGAACCACTCCTCAATGAAGGCTGCCTCGGGCATTTGCCGGAAGTGCTCGATGGCGACGCCCCGCACACACAACGAGGCTGTGACGCACAGGCGTGGAGTGCATCAGAGGCGTATCGAGTTTGGAAATTATTAAATGAAAAACAGTAACGGGACACAAAAGCAATTCGAAGGAATCCTCGATGGATATTTCGAGGTTGCCCTGCGGGAGAATCCGGTATGGTCGAACACTCTGGGGTTGCGCGCGGGTGAGGGGAAATTGGGAGCCACCGGTTTAGCGGCGGCCAAACGGGGAGAGATCCATCGCAAACGCACGCTGGATAAATTGGAACGATTGCCGGCCCACGAATTGAGCGCGGAGCAGCATCTCGACCGCTTGGCCCTCCGGGCAATGTTGCTGGCGGAGTGCGAGGACTACGAGCGCGGCGTGTATCGGTTGGATCCGGATGCAGTGGATTGTTTGTTTG
>CAUZWB010000190.1:0-5307 GCA_963583525.1 Verrucomicrobiia bacterium
ACGCGCTTACGGTCAGAAAGATCCATTGGTGGAATACAAAACCGAAGCGCGCGATATGTTTGAGGAATTGATGGTTCACATCAAAGAAGAGGTTTGCAAAAACGTGTTCCTCACCGCCTCAAGTTTGGAAAGCGTTCAGCATTTCCTCCGCAGTTTGCCCACGCAGGCGAGCCATCAAATGGCCAGCGCCTTTGGCCTCGACGCCTCGATGGTCAACGCGAGCAGCGATATGGTCAGCGAAGTGAACAGCGAAGTGAGTGCCGAACAAAAAGCGCGCCCCGTCCGCTCCGGCCCGCGCGTTGGGCGCAACGATCCGTGCCTGTGCGGGAGCGGCAAAAAATTTAAAAAATGTTGTGGATGATCGCTCATTCGATCCGGTTTCTTTAATTCGCCCGCGCCGTGCCATTCGCGGCATCTCCGCCATTCTGTTGCCGTTTCAATCCAACGGCGACGTGGACTGGCCCGCCTTCACCGCCCACGTCCAACGCACAGTAACCGCCGGCCTCGCGCCCGCGGTGAATATGGACACCGGCTACGCCCACCTCATCGACGATGCCATCCGCACACGCGCTCTGGAACTCACGCGGGCGGAGACCGATGATTTTGTGGCGGGTGCCTTCGTTGGGGATGCGCCGGGCGCGGCGTTCAATGCCGACGAATATTTCCGGCAGATGGAAATGATCCAAACGCACGGCGGTGTGCCGGCCATCTTCCAATCCTTCGGCCTTACCAGCAGTGGCGGTGGTGGCGGTGGCGAGGATGCGATTGTAGCCCGCTATGCGCAACTCGCCGAGGGTGCTGATGCATTCATTGGATTTGAGTTGAACGAAATGATTGCGCCGTTTGGGAAAATTTATTCGCTCGAGGTTTTTCGCGGTTTGCTGGGCATCAAGCAATTGATTGGCTCGAAGCATTCCTCATTCAAACGCGAACCGGAATGGCAGCGGCTGATGCTGCGCGATGAACTGCGCCCGGAGTTTCGTGTATTCACCGGCAACGATCTCGCCATCGATATGGTGATGTACGGCAGCGATTATCTGCTCGGCCTCAGCACCTTCGCGCCGGATGTGTTTGCCCAGCGCGACGCCGCGTGGGCGGCGGGTGATCCGGCGTTTTATGAATTGAACGACTGGCTGCAGTACCTCGGCTTCCACGCCTTCCGCCCACCCGTGCCGGCATACAAACATTCGGCGGCGCAGTTTCTGAAACTCCGAGGCTGGCTCGACTGCGACGATACCCATCCCGAATCCCCCAAGCGCCCTGAAAGTGACCGCGACATTTTGCGCGCCATCGTGGAGAAATTCCCAAGTGATTAATGGCTGATTGAAATATATCGAAATGTCCTCGCCTTTCAAACTCACGCGCATTCCCACGCTGAAAACGCCGGAGGCTTTTCGGGCGCACGTGGGTTCGTTGGGGGTGGAGATTCCGTGCGACGATACGATTGCCACAGAGGCCTCGCCGATCGGCGAGGCTTTCCGTGGTCTGAAAATCAACGGTAAAACGATTGGCAATCGCGTTGCCCTGCAGCCGATGGAGGGCTGGGACGGCACGACTGAGGGCCGCGCGACTGATGCAGTGCGGCGGCGTTGGGGGCGGTTTGGCGAGAGCGGTGCGAAATTGATTTGCGGTGCGGAGGCGATGGCGGTGCGGCCGGATGGGCGGGCGAATCCGAATCAATTATTGATCAACGAGCACACGCTGGGTGATCTCGCGGCGTTGCGGGAAATTTTGCTGGCAGCGCATCGTGAGAAATTTGGAAACACAGATGATTTGGCGATTGGGTTTCAGCTGACGCATTCGGGACGGTTTTGTCGGCCGAACGAAAAATTTACTTACGAGCCGCGCGTCGCCTATCGGCATCCAATTTTGGATGCAAAATTCAAAGTGACGAGCGATGCGCACATGTGGACGGATGACGAGCTGGCCGGTTTGATTAGTGATTACGTGAAGGCGGCGCGATTGGCACGCGAAGTGGGAGCGGATTTTGTGGACCTCAAATGTTGCCACGGCTATTTGTTACACGAATTTCTGGGTGCACACACACGCGCGGGGCGCTACGGCGGCAGCTTTGAAAATCGCACACGGTTGTTGCGCGAGATCATCGCGGGCATTCGCGCGGACGGTAACGATCTCGATCTCGCGGTGCGGTTGAGTTTGTTCGATGTAGTGCCACATCGGCCCGATCCGGCGCGCGCGCAGCCGGGCAAGCTGGGCCCGGGCATTCCTGAGGAATTTGAAACGCCATTTCCATTCCAATTCGGCGTGGATCAAAGTGATCCCACGCAACCGGATCTTACCGAGACGTTTGCCTTCGTAAAACTCTGCGGCGAACTGGGCATCAAACTGCTGAACACTTCCGCCGGTTCGCCTTATTACAATCCGCACATCCAGCGGCCGGCGGCGTATCCACCCAGCGATGGGTATCAGCCGGCGTATGATCCACTGGTGGATGTGGCGCGGCAAATCGATGCGGTGCGGCAAGTGAAAGCACAGTTGCCTGCGGGTATGGCGGTGGTGTCCTCGGCGCTGAGTTATTTGCAAGAATTTCTGCCGCACGTGAGTCAGGCGTTGCTTCGCGAAGGCTGGACGGATTTCGCGGGGCTGGGCCGGGTGGTGCTGAGCTATCCGGAGATTCTGGCGGACGCGATGGGGCAGGGGACGTTGGAGAAGAAATTGATTTGCCGGACGTTTAGCGATTGCACCACAGCGCCGCGCAACGGATTGGCGAGCGGATGTTTTCCGCTGGATGATTTTTATTCAAAGAGCCCGGAGGCGGCGGAGTTGAAGGCCAAAAAAAAGGCGGGCTGAACCCGCCGGTTTTTTGTCTTAAAATGACTTAAAATTTACCACCACTTGAACGCTGCATCAGGTGTTTGGGTAAACATGTCGACCATTTCTTTGGTGGAGGGAAAGATGTATTGCTCCACGTGTATGTCGCCATAAAGCATGATGTGCTTGGCGTTGCCTTCCACGCCGTGCCACGCATCTTCGCGGTCGTAAGGCCAGTTCCAATCGCCCTGAATTATTTTTTTATCAACGGCATTATGCGTGGTGAGTTCGGATTCGTGCATGGAGGTGGCTTCATAACTGCCGGGTTTTTCATTGCGTTCGCCCAGTACACGTTGCACGCGAAAGAGATCATCAGCGACTTGGGGTTGATAGCTGGTGCCGAGTGTTTTCCAGCAGCTCCTCATTTTGTAGAGGGTGCTGCCGTTGTCGGCGGGGTCATGAAACACGTCGGCGCTTCCGACATATTCGTTTAGCGGCCGCTCGGCTTCGGGTACTTTGGCTCCAAATAAATTAACCACAATGGCGGGCAGTGGGCCGCTGCCACCCATGCCGGTGCCGGTTTGTCCGCCAAGCCCGGCGGGGCCGTATACCGTTGGGAACCATCCATCATGGTCGCCGAGATAGCCTGTGTAGCCCGCCCCGATTTGTTTTTGGTTGCTTACGCTCTTGATCGTGCGGGCTTTTTTCTTCGCTCCCGCAAGCACGGGCATCAGCATCGCTGCCAGAATGCCAATGATGGCAATCACCACCAGTATTTCAATTAACGTAAATCCGGATGTGGGTTTATGGTGTTTCATAGGCGTCTGCTCCGCTTTGATCAAGGTAAGCAATTTTTTCTTGTTCGTAAAGTTTCAAATCAATCGGGCGTTGGCTTACCACCAGGTAAAGGCGGGGTCGGGAGGTGGCTGGAGCTGCCATTTGAGGAGTGTGGAGGTGGGTGGGAAAACGAATTGCTCCACGTGAAAATCGCCGTAAAGCATCACGTGCCGACCATAGTCTTCTACGCCGTGCCACGCATCTTCGCGGTCGTAAGGCCAGTTCCAGTCGCCTTGAATTATTTTTTTATCAACGGCATTATGCGTGGTGAGTTCGGATTCGTGCATGGAGATGCCCTCGTATGAGTTAGCCGGTTCGCTTTTTTCGCCAAGCACGCGCTTCACGCGAAACATATCGTCGGCAGATTGGGGTTGATAGCTATTGCCAAGAGATTCCCAACAACTGGGGAGGACATACACGCCGCCGCCGATATCCGCCGGGTCATGAAAAATTCTGGGATCCCCCACGTACTCGTTAAGCGGCCGTTCGTTTTCGGGCACCAATGCTCCGTAAAGTCGGGCCACGAGTTTAGGGAGTTTGCCTTTTTGGCCCATGCCGTCGCCTTGTTTCCCGCCCACGCTGGCCGGGCCTGCTACTATGGGAAACCATCCATCGTGGTCGCCGAGATAGCCGGTGTAACCTGCTCCGATTTGTTTTTGGTTGCTGACACTTTTGATTGTGCGCGCCTTTTTCTTGGCCCCAGCCAATACCGGCAACAGGAGCGAGGCAAGGATGCCGATAATGGCAATGACGACCAGCAACTCAATCAGAGTAAATGCATTTACGTGTTGGGGTTTCTTCATTAGCCGAATCCAGTTTCTTGGGGAAAGATACAGCACACCCCCCGCCTTCGTAAAGTCAGACGGTAAATCCTGGGTGGTTGTTACGTTTTTGTTGTTACCCTTCAGGTTTGACACCCCGCCGCCGCGAGCCTATAAAGCGCCACAACCTTAACCCCAATCCCCAAAACCACACATCATTATGCCCATTGAAGTAAGCTCCAAAGCCCCTGATTTTACCCTCAAATCCAGCAACGCCGACGGCGAGAAAAATGATTTCGGCCTCACCGATGTGACGCTCAGCGCCAATTACGGTGCGAAAAATACCGTGCTTCTCTTCGTGCCGCTCGCTTTCACCGGCGTGTGCACCGCCGAACTGTGCGATCTCACCGCCGTCATCGGCGCGTACAACGATCTCAATGCAGCCGTCATCGCCGTGAGTGTCGATAGCCCATTCGCCCAAAAACAATGGGCCGAAAAGGACGGCATCGAAATCACGCTCGTCAGTGATTTGAACAAGCAAACCGCCAAAGATTACGGCGTGCTGCTCGATGACCTCATCGGCGTGGGCTCCACCAGCGCCCGTGCGGCCTTCGTCATCGACAAGGAAGGCACCGTGCAATACGCCGAGCAAACCGCTTCGCCCGGCGACCTGCCCAACTTTGAAGCCATCAAGGAAACTCTGGCCAAGCTCAACTAAATCACGGCGAAATAAAAATTGCGCGGGAGGCTTTCGGGCCTCCCGTTTTTTTTGTCAGCTTGAAAAAGGCGCCGTTTTGCAGTAGGTTAACCAGTGAGGACGGTGAAACGCATTTCCCCAATTTTGGCCATCGTCTGGGTGTGCCTCGGTATGGCCACCGCGCAGGACGCGCTGCAACGGCGTGCCGATGGTTTGTGGTATTTGGCCAAGGCCAACGCG
>CAUZWB010000191.1:0-5284 GCA_963583525.1 Verrucomicrobiia bacterium
GTTGATAATCGGGGATTTCCATTTTCGCAAAAAAATTGCCCGGAAAATTCTGGAGCCAGATACCCGACTTGAACGGGTGACCTGCAGGTTACAAAACTGCTGCTCTACCAACTGAGCTAATCTGGCACGCGCGCAGGGTAGGTTGCGCAGATGGTTTTGTCGAGGGAGGGATTTTGTTTGGTTGAGGCACTCTCTCAACCCTCAACCACAGCCCAAGGCGGCTTACCCGTAGCGTTTTACTAACAACCGGCTGCGGGAGGCTTCGAGGGCCATTCGGAAATCTTCGAAACTGGCGTAGCGTTTCTCGGGGTCTTTGTGCATGGATCGCAGGATGGCGGCTTCGGTGTCTTTGCTGACGCTGCTGACGAGTTTGCGCGGCGGATGCAGGCGGGTTTTCACGTGCATCCACACGGTTTCCTCCACGGTGGGGGCGTCGAAGGGGACGCGCCCGGTGAGGGCGTGGTACATGGTGGCGCCGAGGGAATACATGTCGGAGCGGAAATCCTGCCGGCCGAGGGCCACGCGTTCGGGGGCGATATAAAAGGGGGTGCCGACCAGGCCATCGGGGTTGCGGCCTTCGTCGGTGCGGCGGGCGATGCCGAAGTCAGTGAGCTTGGGTTCGCCGTCGATATTGTAGAGAATGTTGTCGGGCTTGAGGTCGAGGTGCATCATTCCTTTTTTGGCAACCAACTCCAGCGCGGAGGAAATTTTCACGCCCACGTCGAGCACATACAGCTCGTCCACGCGTCCGTGTTTTTGGATAAGGGCATCGAGGTCGCCACGGTCGGCGACTTCCATGACGAGAAATTTCTGCCCGTCGTCTTCGCCGTAGTTGTAAACCTGTACGATGTGGGTGTGGTTCAGTGAAGCTTGGTAGCGGGCTTCCTTGAAAAAGCCGGCCATTGCGTTGGCGTCCTGCGTGAACTCTGGCTTCATGAGTTTCACCGCCACGTCGCGGTCAAGAATCTCATCGCGCGCTCGGAACACCGTGGCCATGCCGCCGGAGCCGATCACCGCCCGCAGCTCAAACTGCCGCAGCTTCACGGGCGTCATCACCGAGTGCCCGCAGTTTTTGCAGTTCGCATATTGAAACATCCCCGTGTCGGACGGGATGAACGTCTGCGTGTTGCAGCGCTCGCACGGCACCATGCGCATCGCGCGTCTGGGCGGGGATGTATTCGTTTGGCTCATTTAACACATTCGGACTCAAAAGCAGATGGGTCTGACGGCCGCCGGTTGGGCCGGATTCATTTCCCATTGCTGGCCGGATTGTACCGGTTTGGTCGGGGGGTTGCAATGGCAAACAAACCGATTTGCGTTGCCAAGCCCGTCATTTTTTGCTAGTTAATAATCCGATTTATTGCGGCTATTTAATGGTCGCATTTGCCATGAAAAACCTGACGCTTTGGATGCGCGGGCTGGGGCTCCTGCTCCTGCTCGCGGGAGTGGCGGACCTCGCGGCCGCCGAAACCGAGGGAGCTCACGACGGGCATCACGCACACGGTGTGGATGGCGCCGGGCTGGGCGTGGTGTGGGTATTGCCCTTTGCCGGTATGCTACTCTCCATCGCGCTGGGGCCGCTGGTGGTTCCGAATTTCTGGCATCATCACTACGGCAAAGTGGCGGCGGGCTGGATTGCCGTTTTCGCCGTGCCCTTTCTTGCGTCCTTCGGTGGCGATGCCTTTTATGAAATCCTCCACATTGTGCTGCTGGATTATGTGCCGTTCATTATTTTGCTGACGGCGCTCTTCACCGCTGCGGGCGGTATTTGCCTCAAGGGTTCACTGCGCGGTTCGCCGATGGTGAACACGGCCATTCTCTTAATCGGTACGGTGCTGGCCAGTTGGATGGGCACGACGGGGGCGGCGATGCTGCTTATCCGGCCCATCCTGCGCGCCAACGCCTGGCGCAAGCACCGCGTTCATGTGGTGGTGTTTTTCATTTTCCTCGTGGCAAATATCGGCGGCTCGCTGACGCCGCTGGGCGATCCGCCGTTATTCCTAGGTTTCCTCAAGGGCGTGGACTTTTTCTGGACCATGAAACTGCTGCCGGTGATGGCACCGGTGTCAGTGGCGTTGCTGATTATTTTCTTCATCGTGGACACACTGATGTTCCGCAAGGAAGGCGAAGCCCCCGATGACGGCGAGAAAGTGCCGCTCAAACTCGAAGGCGCTCTGAACTTCGCAATGGTGGGCCTCATCATCGGCGCGATTTTATTTTCCAAATCACTCGGCGACGGCAAATTCAAGGATGCTTCCGTGGCAGAGAAAATGAGCCCAAAAATCGAAGCAGCCGAACTGATGATGGGCGAAAAGAAAGCTACGCTCGTGGCCTTTGTGAAGGCTCACGAAGGCGAAACCTTCGATGAATCCAACCCGGCCTATCACACCGCGCGCGTGGAGCATTTGCATTCGATCGCCGATGTAAACCAGTTGCGCGCAAAGAAATCGCACGACGAGGCAACGGGAGTGCACGTCTTCGGTGTCACGGTGCCGTACTCGAATTTAGTGCGCGATGGGTTGCTGATATTGATCGCGTTCATCAGCCTGCGCATCACGCCGATGTATCGCGTGAAAAAAGATGAGCACGGCCACGAAGTCGCCGCCGAAGGCGAGGAGGAAACCAACGTGCGCGCCGCCAATGGCTTTACGTGGGAACCCATTCTCGAGGTGGCTAAACTCTTCGTTGCCATCTTTGTGTGTATGATTCCGGCGCTGTTAATTCTGAAAGCCGGCGTGGACGGCAGCCTCAAGGGTCTAATCCTGATGGTTCAGACGAGCACCAATGACCCCATCAATGCGATGTATTTCTGGCTCACCGGCGTGCTATCCAGCTTCCTCGATAATGCGCCGACGTATGTCGTATTTTTCAATACCGCCGGCGGCGATCCCTCTTCGCTCATGGGCGATCCCCAAGGCGGAATGTTCGATCTATCCGTCGGCACCACGTTGCTGGCCATTAGTTGCGGCGCGGTGTTTATGGGGGCCAACACGTACATCGGTAACGCGCCCAACTTCATGGTGAAAGCCATTGCCGAAGAAAACGGAGTGAAGATGCCCAGCTTCTTCGGCTACATGGCCTGGAGCGCGGCGATTCTGATTCCCGTCTTCATCGTCGTATCGCTGTTTTACTTTTAAAGGATGGTAGAGGACATGCTGCGCATGTCCATGGACGCGCGCAGCAGCGTTCCTACCCTCGACCTCGCGCTCGCTTTGTGGCAAAACGCCACGGCGCATGCGGCTGCTTTATAACATCCTTTTCCCTGTTTTTTTCCTGCTCAGCGCGCCGTATTATTTTTGGAAACTCGTGCGCCGGGGGAATTGGCGCGAAGGCTTTGGTCAACGCTTTGGCGGATATGGCCCGATTGCTGAGAAATTGCGCGGCAAAAAAGTGCTGTGGTTGCACGCGGTTTCAGTGGGCGAGGCGAATCTTTCGGTGCAACTCGTCGAGAAACTGCGCGCTTCACTGGAGGGCTGGACGTTTGTGGTGTCCACCACCACCACTACGGGCATGGGCGAGCTGGCGCGTAAATTGCCGGCCGACGTGCATCGAGTTTATTATCCGGTGGATTGGATGCCCTTTGTGCGGCGGGCCTTCCGCGCGCTGAACCCGGCGACCATCGTATTGGTGGAGGCGGAAATTTGGCCCAATCTTTTTTGGCAGGCACGCAGTGCGGGCGTGCCAATGCATTTGGTGAACGCGCGCCTCTCGGTAAAATCCTTTCGCGGTTATCGGCGCTTTGGGTTTTTGTTCCGGCCACTCTTTGCCTCACTGAAAACTGCCGGCGTTCACAATGAAGCCGACGCCCAGCGATTGGCGAAACTGGGCACGGATGCAAACAATATTTCAGTAACCGGAAATATGAAATTCGATGGTGCGTTTGAAGCGGGCGCGGATGCGATTGATGCGTGTGCGTTGCTGCGCAAACTGGGCGTGGCCGATGACGCGCCGGTGTTAGTGGCAGGCAGCACGTTTGACGGCGAAGAAATTTTATTGGCGGAATTATTGTCGCAATGGCGCGAGAAATTTCCAGATTTATTTTTGGTTTTAGTGCCACGCCATTTTGAAAGGGCGAGCGCGGTATTGGAACAATTGAAATCCACCGGCTTAAATGTCGCGCGCCGCACGGCGATGGAGGCCGCGCCGGCGACGCCCGATGTGTTGCTGGTGGATAGCACGGGCGAATTGAAGTCGTTCTTCAAAGTGGCCACGGTGGTGTTTATGGGCAAGAGCCTCACTGCGCAGGGCGGGCAGAATCCGATCGAGCCAGCGGCGGCGGGACGGGCGATTGTGTTCGGACCGTTTATGCAAAATTTCCGCGCGGTGGTAGGTGAATTGCTGGCGGCAAAGGGCGCGATGCAAGTGGGGGATGAAAGGGAGTTGGCCGAAAAAATCCCTGTTTTACTGGGGGATTTTGAGCAACGCGAAGCTTTGGGTGCCGCCGCGCTTGGGGTGGTATTGGCAAACAAAGGCGCCACGCAGCGGACGGCCGATTGGCTCGGGCAAACGCTGCGGGCGTTGGCTAAGTAGTTGCCTCCGGACTAAAAGCTGGGCTCGGGCTTGCGCTTCAAGAGTTTCTTGATTTGATCGCGCTTGCCTTCCTGCATCATACGCCACATTTGAATGACACGTTCGTGTGTTACTAGCTTCCCAACTACGCGCTTGTCGTATTGGTCGTCATAGAATTCCACGAAGCCATTCTCGTAGACGTCGAGTTTCCATCCTTCGTCGTCGTGCAGAGTTATATTCAGATACTCCGTGCCGGGTGTCTCGAGTTCTTCGAGTATGGATAAAACCTCCCCAGTGCTCGGATCCTTGAATTCCACTCCCTCCTTTTTCAGGTAAGTCGTCAAGTGTTCCACCTCCCTTCGCTCCCAAAGGAGCATTCCTCCTGTCGCGATGGAATGCTTTTTTACCTTCGTGGTCAAGCAAAAAGCCGGTCAAGTTGTTGACCGGCTTTTTGGAAAAACGAAAAATAAAACGAAGTGAGTTTTATACGATGCCGGTGTTGATTTGAATTCCCTGAAACCACATCTCCAATTGTTGCGGGCTGGTGGCGTTGGCCAGCGCGACCTCTTTGGTAATCTTGCCTTCCTCCACGAGGTTGAACATACAACGGTTGAAGCTGAACATGCCGTCATCCTCCGAGGCATCGATGCACGCGGGGAGTCGATTAAGCTCGCCATCAAAAATTTTCTGCTTCACCAACGGCGTGCCGATCATCACTTCCTGCGCCGGACACATGCCACCATCAATGGTGGGGCACATCCGTTGGGCGACAGCA
>CAUZWB010000192.1:0-5235 GCA_963583525.1 Verrucomicrobiia bacterium
GTGCTTTCTCGAGGACGAATCCCTCAAGGGCACGGATGCGGAAATTCTTGAGCTGTTTTACGACATCGAAGAAATCTCCCTCAAGGCAGCCGAGAAACACGCGAACCTGGCCAGCCTCGTGTTGGTGGAAGATGCGGTGGACACGGAGAAAAACGTGATCGTGGCGCGCGCGTTCGAGCCCCTGTCCAAGGCGGTGCTTAAGCAAATTGCCGCGGTAAGCTCGGGCAAAATTCGTGTGGTGGATACCACCCGCGATGAAGGGCTCATCATCAAGTGCATGAGAAAAGATCCAACTCACAACGAGGAGGAGGCACTTAAGGAAATTTACAGCCGTCTGCGCCCCGGAGATCCGCCCACGGTGGCCAACAGCCGCGCGTTGCTCAAGCGTTTGTTCTTCGATCCTAAACGCTACGATCTCGGCCGCGTGGGTCGTTACAAGATCGGGCAGAAACTCGGCTTCGAGGATCCCAAACAATCGCGCGTGCTCACCCGGCACGATCTCGTGGAGGCCACCCGCTATTTGCTCACCCTCAAAATGGGCGGCGGCGTGCTGGACGATATTGATCACCTCGGTAGCCGCCGCGTGCGCACCGTGGGCGAGTTACTTTCCAACCAATGCCGCGTGGGGCTCGCCCGCACAGAACGTTTGGTGAAAGAACGGATGACGTTGTTCGATCGCGAAAGCGGCACGATGACACCCGCCAAACTGGTGAACCCGAAAGCGCTTTCGGCAGTGATCCGTGATTTCTTTGGGCGCAGTCAGCTCAGCCAGTTCATGGATCAAATCAATCCGCTGGCCGAGACGACGCACAAGCGGCGCCTCTCCGCGCTTGGCCCAGGCGGCCTGTCGCGCGAGCGTGCGGGCTTTGAGGTGCGCGATGTGCACCCGAGCCATTACGGCCGCATTTGTCCGGTGGAAACTCCCGAAGGCCCAAACATCGGCCTCATCGCGAGCCTCGCAACCTTTGCCCGCGTGAACGATTTCGGCTTTCTCGAATGCCCCTATCGTAAAGTGGAAAAGGGGCGGGCTACGGATAAACTCGATTACCTCACCGCCGATGCCGAGGAAAACTTCACGGTGGCTCAGGCCAATGCGAAGATTGACGACAAAGGCAAATTTTTGACCGAGTTTGTTTCCTGCCGACGGCGGGGTGACTTCATTGATGTGGAGCCCAAGGGCGTGCATTATATGGACGTGTCGCCCAAGCAATTAGTTTCCGTGGCGGCGGGGTTGATTCCATTTCTCGAGCATGATGATGCGAACCGCGCGTTGATGGGCTCGAACATGCAACGGCAGGCGGTGCCGCTGTTGATCTCCGAGGCCCCTTTAGTGGCCACAGGCATGGAGCGGCGATTGGCCGAGGATTCCTGCGCGGTGGTGAAATCTGAAGTGGCCGGCAAGGTCGCTTCCGTCACCGGCGAGCGCATTATCATCACCAAGGATGGCGAAATGCCGGTCAACAAGCGGAAGTTTAAACACGATCCGGAATCCGGAATATGGGTTTATGAAATGCGCAAGTTCATGCGCTCCAACGCCGGCACCTGCGTTAACCAAAAACCGCTGGTGCACCTCAATGAATCCCTGAAAAAAGGGCAAGTCATTGCCGATGGCCCCTGCACCGAGGACGGCGAACTGGCGCTGGGCAAGAATGTGCTCGTCGCCTTTATGCCGTGGAATGGTTACAACTTTGAGGATGCCATCATGCTCAGCGAACGGGTGGTGAAAGATGACGTGTTCACCTCCATCCACATCGCCGAATACGACGTGGGCGCGCGCGACACCAAGCTTGGGCCGGAAGAAATCACGCGCGATATTCCGAATGTCGGCGAGGAAGCGTTGGCGGATTTGAGCGCCGATGGCGTCATTCGCGTGGGCGCGGAAGTGAAGCCAGGCGATATTCTCGTTGGCAAAATCACGCCCAAGAGCGAAACCGAACTGGCCCCGGAAGAACGTCTGCTGCGCGCCATCTTTGGTGAAAAAGCTGCGGACGTTAAAGACACCTCGCTCAAAGTGCCCAGTGGGACTTACGGCATTGTGATGGATGTGAAGGTCTCCTCCAAAAAGGAAAGGGATACCAAAACGTCCAGCAAAAAAGGTGAGAAACAAGTGGCCGATGAATACAAGAAACGGCTCGCCGATTTGCAGGAGCAACTCACCGAGTCGCTCTCGAACATTTTGCTCGGCGAAAAAATTCCGCTCGACGTGGTGAACACCGAGACCGGCGAGATCATCATCCCCGCCAACCGCAAGATCACCAAAACCCTCCTGCGCAAGCTGGCGAGTGTTTATGATAAGATCGAGATTGATCCCTCGCCCATCCGCAACAAGATCAACGAAATTCTTGGGGCCTTTCTTAAGCGCTTTGAGGATTTGAAAACGGCCCATGCAGATGAAGCGAACCGCGTGGAAGCGGGCACCGACGTGGATCCCGGCGTGGTCAAGCAGGTGAAAGTTTACATCGCCTCCAAACGCAAACTTTCGGTCGGCGACAAAATGGCCGGCCGTCATGGCAACAAAGGCGTGGTCGCCAAGATCGTTCCCGAGGAAGACATGCCTTATCTCAAGGACGGCACCCCGGTGGACATCGTGCTCAACCCCCTCGGCGTGCCCTCGCGCATGAACGTGGGGCAGGTGCTCGAAACTCACCTCGGTTGGGCCGCCAAACTGCTGGGCCTTCACTTTGCCACGCCGGTGTTCGATGGCATCCGGGAAACGGAGATCCGCGAATACCTCAAACAGGCGAAGGCATTGAGCACCGACCGGTTGGTCGGCGAAAACGGCAAGGCTTATTTGTACGACGGCCTCAGCGGGGATCGGTTCGACCAGGAAATCGTCGTCGGCTACATTTACATGATGAAGCTCGGCCACCTCGTGGCGGACAAAATTCACGCCCGGGCAGTGGGCCCGTACAGCCTCGTCACCCAGCAACCTCTGGGCGGCAAGGCGCAATACGGTGGTCAGCGTTTCGGCGAAATGGAGGTGTGGGCCCTGGAAGCGTACGGCGCGGCCTACACGTTGCAGGAACTCCTCACCGTCAAATCCGACGATGTGCAGGGACGCACCCGCATTTACGAGAGCATTGTGAAGGGCGACAACTCGCTGGACGCCGGCATTCCCGAATCCTTCAACGTGCTCGTTAAGGAAATGAAGTCCCTCGGCCTCGAGGTGGGCGTGGGCTACACCAACCCCGCCGATAACCAATCCGAAGCCGATGACACGCTGGCCATCCTCGCCAGCTAACCTGTAACACAAGTAATTTGGAAAAGAATATGAGCGACATTGCCAATCAATCCGCCCGTGAGTTGTTAGGACTCGAACGCGTGAACCTCGTGGATCACGTCGCCCTCTCCGTCGCCGGCCCCGAATCCATTCGGCGCTGGTCCAAGGGCGAGGTCAAAAACCCCGAGACCATCAACTACCGCACCTTCAAGCCCGAGAAAGGCGGCCTCTTTTGCGAACGCATCTTTGGCCCCGTCAAAGACTGGGAATGTTCCTGCGGCAAATACAAGCGCATCAAATACAAAGGCGTCGTCTGCGATCGCTGCGGCGTCGAAGTCACCCTCGCCCGCGTGCGCCGCGAGCGGATGGGCCACATCGATCTCTCCGTGCCGGCCACCCACATCTGGTTTTTCAAATGCATGCCCTCGCGCCTTGGCTTGATGCTGGATATGACCGGCCGCCATCTCGAGCGCGTCATTTACTACGAAGATTATCTCGTGGTGGATCCCGGCGAAACGCCGCTGGCGCAAAATCAATTGCTTACCGAAGAGGAATTCCGCGAGGCCAAAGCTACTTATGGCCCGGAATCTTTCGAGGCCACGATGGGTGCGCAGGCGGTGCACGATGCACTCTGCCGTATTGACCTCGCCGCGGGCGTGGTGGAATTGCAGGAAGCGATGACCAAAACGCGCTCCAAACAAATCCGCAAAAAACTCGCCAAACGCATTAAACTTTTTCAAGGATTTGAAGGCTCCAACTCGCGTCCGGAATGGATGGTGCTCACGGTGCTGCCAGTGATCCCGCCGGACTTGCGTCCATTGGTACCATTGGAAGGCGGCCGTTTTGCCACGAGTGATTTGAACGATTTATATCGTCGCGTCATCAACCGCAACAACCGCCTCAAGAATCTCACGCAGTTGAAGACCCCCGAGGTTATCATCCGCAATGAGAAACGCATGTTGCAGGAAGCGGTGGATGCGTTGTTCGACAACGGTCGCCACGGACGCGCCGTGACCGGCGCGGGCAATCGTCCATTGAAAAGTCTTTCCGATATGCTCAAGGGCAAGGGCGGCCGCTTCCGCCAGAATTTGCTCGGCAAGCGCGTGGATTATTCCGGTCGCTCGGTGATTGTCGTCGGGCCGGAGCTGAAGCTGCACCAATGTGGGTTACCCAAAAAAATGGCGCTCGTGTTGTTCGAGCCATTCATCATCCGCCGTCTCAAAGAATTGGGTTACGTGCACACCGTGCGTTCCGCCAAAAAACTTATCGAACGCCAAACCTCCGAAGTGTGGGACGTGCTCGAGGAAGTCACCAAGGGCCATCCGGTGCTGCTCAACCGTGCGCCCACCCTGCACCGTCTATCCGTGCAGGCCTTCGAGCCGGTGCTGATTGAAGGCGAGGCAATCCGCGTGCATCCGCTGGTGTGTACCGCATACAACGCGGATTTCGACGGCGACCAAATGGCGGTGCATTTGCCACTCTCAGTGGAGGCGCAAATGGAAGCGCGGCTGTTGATGCTGGCGCCCAACAATATTTTCAGCCCGTCAAGCGGTCGTCCGATCATGACGCCCACGCAGGACATTACGCTCGGTTGCTATTATCTCACGGTGAATCCGGAGAAGATGAACAAGAAGAAGTACAAAAAGGAAAACCGCAAAATGTTGTTTGGCAGCAAGTCCGAAGTGCTCTTCGCGTTGGACGAAGGTGTGGTCGACACGCACACAACCATTCGCATCGCCAATCCCGATCGCGGCAAGAAAACGGTTTACGGCAATTCTGAAGACGTAATCATCGAGACCACCGTCGGCCGCGTGATTTTCAGCGAGATTTGGCCCGAGGAACTGGGCTTCGCAAATTTCGAAGTCGGCAAAAGCAAGATCGGTGATCTCATTTCCGATTCTTACAAGACCGCCGGCCACAAAAAAACGGTGGAGACCCTCGACCGCCTCAAAGAACTTGGCTTCCGCGAGGCCACCAAATCCGGTGCTTCCATCGGCATTGATGATATGATCATT
>CAUZWB010000193.1:0-5218 GCA_963583525.1 Verrucomicrobiia bacterium
GCTTGGCCATAAAATTGATGGCTTTGGCAGTGGCGTGTTGGCCAGCCATGATGAGGTCGCCCTCGTTTTCTCGATCTTCATCATCCACAACGATCACCATTTTGCCGCGGCGAATATCGGTGATGACAGATTCGATGGAATCGGAGGGCGATTTGGGTGCCCTTTTCTTTTTTGCAGTAGTTTTCTTTCCGGGCATGTTAATGGGCTAAAATTTTGCGTACTTCGGCTAGGGCTTCGTCAAGCTTGCCAGCGTCACTGCCGCCGCCGCGCGCTTGCGTGGGCTTGCCGCCGCCTTTGCCGCTAACAATGGGGGCGATGGCTTGAATCAGTTTGCCCGCGTGCGCCCGGTCGGTGAGCGCATCGGAAACGGTGGCCACCAGCACGGCGTTGCCATTGCCGGTTGCGCCCAAAACCACCACTCCCTCAAATAGACCTTTGAGCGCATCAGCCACAGCTTGAGTAAAATTTCCATCAGACTCACCGAGATTAGCGGTGATGCAGGCTATGTTTTCCGCATTCGTTGCCTGTCCGAGAAGCCCTTTGGCGGTGTCGGCCGCGCGGCTTTGCTGGAGGGCTTTCATTTGCTTCTCGAGTTGTTTGGATTGTTCCAACATTTGATCGAGCTTCTTTTCAATGTCTTTAACCGGCGAGTTGAGCGATTCAGCCAAGGCAAGGATGCGTTGGGAATCGTTGCGCGCTAGTTTGGCAGCGACGAATCCGGCCACAGCTTCAACGCGCCGGACACCGGCAGCAATGGCCGATTCGCCAGTGATCCGAAAGAGGCCAATTTCGCCCGTGGCGTTGGTATGTGTGCCGCCGCAGAGTTCCATTGAGAACCCATCAAGCGCGTTGGCCCCGCCTCCAATTTGGACTACGCGAACTGTGTCGCCGTATTTGTCTCCAAAAAATTGAAGGATGTCGGTTCGGTTGGTGACATCGGCGTGCGCAGTTTCGGTCCAGCTCACCGTTGTGTTTTCGATGATGCGTTCATTGACGAGTTGCTCAATGTCGATCACTTGTTGCGGGGTGAGGGCTTGGCTATTGAAATCAAAAGTCAATTTGTCCGGGCCGACGAACGAACCTTTTTGCGCCGCATCCTTGCTGGCAACTTCGTGGAGCGCCCAATGGAAAAGATGGGTAACCGTGTGGTGACGTTGAATGGCACCACGGCGAGCATCATCAACCTGAAGTTGAACTGCGTTGCCCTGCTCCGGCGCACCTTTTCCTTCGATGAAATGCAAAAAGGCATCGCCTGTTTTTTGGGTTCCTGTGATGTTCCAGGTGTTCCCATCAATCGAAAGTGAGCCAGTGTCGCCGACTTGGCCGCCCATTTCGGCATAAAACGGTGAGCGGTCAACAATAACGGCGGATCGCTCTTTGTCTTCGATGATCTCCAAAACCGTCGCGTCGGCGGCTAGCTGGTCAAAGCCAACAAATTCTGTGAACGCATCTGGGGAAATGCTGCTGACGCTAATGGTTTCCTTTTTTTGTGCCGCACGTGCGCGATCACGTTGCTGCTCCATCAGCGCGTCGAATCCTGCGGTATCCACCGTGAGCCCGGCTTCGCGCGCCATGAGCTCTGTGAGGTCGAGCGGGAAACCGTAGGTGTCGTACAGTTTAAATGCAAATTCACCAGTGAGTTTTTTCGTGCTATCGAGGTTTACTGTCTCCTTGCGAAACAGTTCAATGCCTCGGTCGAGGGTTTTATTGAATGATTCTTCCTCGGCGCGAATGACTTGCTGGATGGTTTCCCGGCGTTTTTGGAGTTCCGGAAAGATGTCGCCCATGGACTCAACGAGCACATTCACGAGCTGATGGAAAAATGGTTTATTGAAACCGAGCGTGCGACCGTAGCGAACAGCACGGCGAAGGATACGGCGAAGGACATAGTTGCGGTCGTTGTTGCCGGGGAGAATGCCGTCGGCAATGGAAAAGCTGAGAGTTCGAATGTGGTCGCCAATCACCCGAAAAGCAATGTCGATCTTTTCCTGTTCGACTTGTTCCTTTTGGCCTGAAACGGGGAGCGTGGCGGTGTATTGATGACCGCTGAGTTTTTCCAGTTCGGCAAAAATCGGGCTGAAAATATCAGTGTCGTAATTGGAAACCGGCTTGTTGAAATTGGTAAAATTGCTTGTCGTTTGAATGATGGCAGCGACGCGCTCGAAGCCCATGCCGGTGTCCACGTGTCGGGAAGCAAGCGGCGGAAATGTGCCGTCTGTGTTGGCGTTATATTGGATGAAAACTAGATTCCAAATTTCAATGCATTGACCACTGTCGGCATTGACAAGGTTGCCTTTGGTGTCGCCCTTCGGGGTGAGGTCGATGTGCAGTTCGCTGCACGGGCCACACGGGCCGGTATCGCCCATCATCCAAAAATTATCCTTTTTGTTTCCGTTGACAATGTGCACGGCGGGATCGAGATCGGCAGCGATGAAAATTTCGGCCCAATAATCGTAAGCTTCTTGGTCAAATTCGCCGGGATCACCTTTGGCGGGTTTGTAAACGGTGGCGTAGAGGCGCTCTTTCGGGAAGCCCCAGACTTCGGTTAGCAATTCCCATGACCATTGGATGGCTTCTTTTTTGAAATAATCACCAAAGGACCAGTTGCCGAGCATTTCGAAAAACGTGTGGTGATAGGTGTCAATCCCGACGTCTTCGAGGTCGTTGTGTTTGCCGCCGGCCCGGATACATTTTTGGGTGTCAGCGGCGCGCCCGGGCGTGTACGGACAACTTTGTTCGCCGAGAAAAATTGGAACAAACTGGTTCATTCCTGCATTCGTGAAAAGCAAGTTAGGCGCATCGGGCATCAGGCTGGCGGAAGGCACGAGGGTGTGCTGTTTGGCTTTGAAAAAACCCAAGAAATCCTGACGGATTTTCCGGCCGGTGAGTGAGGTGGGATCGCTCATCACTGTGCAGGGACGCGGTTGATGGTGTGGAAAAGTTCCTGTTTTAAAACCGTGCCATCGGCAGCCTTAATATTGAAGCGGATGCGCGACTGCATGACGGGTTTGAGGTCGCCAATTTGAATGAATACCGTTTTCTTGTCATCGGAAAGTTTAATGCTCTGAATGGGAATGGTGTCCCCTCCGAACTCGCCTTGTTTCTTATCGCCCACCACTTTGGTGGGATCTTTGATGGAATACATTTTAGAGCCATAAGCTCCGGTCCATTGATAATTCCACTGGTCAATTGCCCAGTTCTGATCATCTACCGCCGTGGCTGCGTCGAGCGGATTGGTGAAGGTCACCGCAAGTCCGTTTTTTTGGACCTTGATTGCCGTGGGCATGTGGACCGGTTTGCCAGTGTAGCGGACGCGATGGAAAGCCCCAAAACGCGCGCCATTGCTTTGCCACACACGCAGGCCGACCACATAAAGCTGGCCATCGCGTTTGTTGAAGCGGCCGCGCATGATTCCGGAATCAAAGCGTAACGGGAAACGCACTACGCCACCCTGCCATTGGCCGTTGACTTCCTCTTTCATCACTTTAAAAAGACTGCTTTTCCCATACGAAAGATGTAACAAGTCACCTTCAAAAGGGCCCCATTTTTCACTGGTGATCCAGACTTGGCCGCCGCTGGAATTATCCACTTGGTGCGGAAGCCAAAAGAGCGGCTTATCGTAATCGGTTGGCACTTTTTTACGATGGGCCGTGTGAATGTGTCCATAAAAGCCCCCGGGCTTTACAAGGTTCACACGGGAAGCGGGCACCCAGTTGCCCTCATTATCCGCACTGGTGAGTTCGCCCTTGGGCCCCACACTCATTCCATTCGGGGCGCGATGGCCAGTGGCAACGATTTCAAGTTGTCCGCCATCTTTGCTAACTTTCACGAGGCAACCTTGATGCGGCACCGTGGCTTGGCGAAGATTTCCGCCTTTGATGAAATAAAAATTACCCGCCGGATCGGTGCTGAGGTTCAGGCAAAATTCGTGGTAATGATTGCTGATGGAAATGTCGTTGTTAAAGTTTTCATAAAAATCCGCTTCACCGTCCTTGTTTAAATCATGGAAGCGCGTGATTTGATCCCGGCCGAGCACATAGATTTGTTCATCCACGATTTTGAGGCCAAGTGGCTGGAACAACCCTGTGGCATAACGTCGCCATTTTATTTCTTTGAGAGTCTGATTAACCCCGCTCACAATCCAGACATCACCGGTCACTGAACATACTGCGGCAGTTGTGCCATCCTTAAAAAAGTCAAATCCACTGCAACGGATCCACGAGTTCCAGGGGTTTTTCTCGGGAACGGTGATCGTGTCGACCGCGTACGCTCCCGGCAGCACTCCCAGTCGGCCAATTGTGGTGACGGGTTGCTTCCAGTTTGATTTGCCGCCATTGGTAAGTTTGCTGAGCTGCACGGCATCGATGGGTTGTTTCGAGAAATTTTCCAATTTGTTGAGGCCCGCTTTCGGGCCGTTCCAGATACCGATGTGAAAGTGATTGGTGGGAAGGAGCGACTTGACTTCGGCGATGATGCGGCCATTTTCAATTTTCAGTTCCACGCCCGTGCCGATTACTGCCACGGCGGTCACCATCCCTTCTTTTTCGAGTGTGGCCACATTGCCCTTCACAGAGCCTATTGCGTCGCTCACCTTGCAGAGCATCAGGCTCATCGGGCTTTTAGCGGGGCTGCGGGTGATCTCAAACTGGCGCGTGAAAATTCCGTTGGCAAAACCGGGGCACTCGAGCACACCCGATGCCCCAACGCTGTAGGACAAAATTACTTGATCGCCATGCGTGTAATGCCCCCGCCATTTTGCCCATTGACGAGGGAGTGGCCCCATTGAATAGACGTCCTTGCCTCTGACGGTGGGCGGCGTGAGCTCGACCCATTCGCCCTTGGGCCCGGCCCAGCCGGGGGTCATTGGCGTGTGAAATGCCAGTTTGCCAATAATTTTTGGAACGCCTTCCAATCCGTCACGGCCGGCAGGGAGTTTGAGGAATCCGCCGGTCCATCCCGCGGCCATTCGCAGGCGTTCGGTGTCGAAACAAACCGAGGCATTCGGGCCGAGCTTGATGTTGAGCCCCTTGAGTGCCGGGCGCCAAAGTTTGCCATTTAGTTGAGCCTCTAATCCGTAGGCCTGAAACGGGCCGATGTCCATTTCATCCCATTTTGTGCGCTTCTTTTGTGCTGCTGAAAGCGTGGGCAAGTTAAACACCCAAGACGCCAACAGCAAAAAACTCAAAGATCGCATCGGCATTCCTTGCCAAATTTGTGA
>CAUZWB010000194.1:0-5211 GCA_963583525.1 Verrucomicrobiia bacterium
CCTCACCGGCGTGGAAGGCGCAAAAACTGTTCCCCAATTAGTCGGCTAATCATCTCCACCTGAATGGCAGGTGAAGGATTGTTTACTGCCGCATCCATCGCTCTTGGGATTTTGTTTTTCAAACCACGGCACTAATAAGGTATCCACGAGGAGTTGGAATAGGTGGTAGAGGACTAAGGGCACTGCGCCGTATGGGTTGGTGGCGAAAAAATTACTCCAGACGTAGATGCCGTTGGGAAGGGTTTTTTGGGAGCCGCTGAGCATCATTGCGGTGCGGTCGGGCCAGCCGAAGCGGAGCCAGCCGGAGAGGAGATAATTCCATGCGAGCAATGCGAGGTGGAGAATGGCGCACGCGGCGAAGAAGCGCAGGACGATATTGGGCGCGCCTTGGAGTTGTTGGGCGCCGGAGGCGAAGCCGGTGTAGACGAACATTAAAATAATAATCTGCGGCACGATGCGGATAAAGGGACGGATGCGCTCGGTGCGTTCCCAAAGTATTGGGCGGAGCAATTGCCCGGCGGCGATGGGGAGGAGTACCATATAAACCATCCGCAGCATCATTTCGCCCACGCGAAAATCGACGTCCGCGCCAATGCTAATTTCCAGGATAAATGGCGTTAGCAAAAAGGTAAGGCTATTGGAGGCAAGAGTGCAGATGAGGGCGAGTTCGCGGTTGCCGCCAGCCATCATGGTCAGGGCAATGGCGGAGGCGAGGCTGCCGGCTTGGGCGGCCATGATCATCATGGCGGGGAGGAAGTGTTCGTTGCCCGCAGGCGCCAGCCACAGGCTCAAGCCGTAGGCGAGTACGGGCGAGAAAATATAAATACTGAGCAGCACGGGGATGACGGCCTGAAAGTTGGTGGCTTGTTTGACGAGGCTGGAGGTATCCATCGTGAAGCCGGCGATGCCGAGCATCACGCCCACGAAGACGGGGATGACCCAACCGGATCCTTTGAGGACCAACCCGGCTTCCGGTAAAAGAATGCCCACGGGAATTAATAAAATTAGCGCGGCAAGAAACCAGTAGCGGCGGATGAAATCACGATCCATGCCCAAGAAGGTCATCAGCGCACCCCCATCACTTTGTGCAAATCGCGTGCCATCATTCCCATGGTGAGGTAGCGTTTCTCCGGAACGTACTCGATACACTTCATAATTAGTTCTTCCAACAAAATGGGGATGTTCGGGTTAAATTTGCGCGGCTTGCGGATGAGATATTTTGGGTTGAGCTGATTGGTAAGTTTTTCCTTGGAGCTCTGGCCCTCGAAGGGTTTCACCTGCGTGAGCATTTCGTACACGGTGACGCCAAAGGAATACACATCGGCGCGCTGATCGAAGCGCCAACCATTTACCACTTCCGGAGCCATATAAAGCGGGGTGCCGGATTTGCGTTCAAACTTCGTCGGCGAATCGGGGATCAGTTGCGCGGTATCAAAATCACACAAATACAATGTGCCTCCGCGGCTGATGATGAGGTTTTCGGGCTTCAAATCGAGGTGCATGATGCCCTGCCCGTGGAGGTGCACCAACCCTGCGCAAAGGTCGATAATCATATCGCTGAGAATTTCCTCGAGCATCGGATCCTCGCGCACGTTCATTTCGCGCAGGTTTAATCCTTCCACGTATTGGAGCACGGCATACTCGCGTCCGCTGATTTTGCCGCTATTGTAAAAGGTAATCACGTTGCGATGAGGGGCGAGTTTGGACATGATTTCGCAGCCATGACGAAACAAGGTGGGCCCATTCGATCCGGATCCGAAGGTGTCATGCATCACCCGCAGGGCAAGGCTGCGACCCTCCGGATCGGTCACCAGCCATATTGTGGCCAACCCGCCCTGAGCGATGCGCTCTAATAGGCGGTAGTCACCAAATTTACAATTTTCTACCAGTTGAATCTTTGCCTCCTTATTTTTGCGCCGACGAGGCCGTGCGCCGGACAATCCAAACGGCGAACGCGGTTTGTTTCAATAAAAATCACTTGGCGCGGCGCGAAATTAGGGCTGTACTTCGGCGCTTGCGACATACCGTTGCCATCCTGATTTATTTAACCTGCGTGTTTTTGGGCGCGGCACTCCTCTCGCCTCTGGCTTGGAAGGCGGTTTTCTCGGATTGGGCTTTCCTGCAATTCCTGAACGACCACGATGATTTCCACCGCTACTTCAATCGCTGCCTGTTAGGTCTAGCCTTGCTCGGGCTGGGATTGTTATGCCGGTTTTCTGGCATTCAGTCGGCATCCGAAATTGGCTGGGCGCATCCCCGCAAACATTGGCCATGGCTGAGTAAGGGCCTTCTGCTCGGGCTGGCCTCGTTGACGGCTGCCGCCGCCCTGCCCCTCCTCACCGGCGCGCGGGAATGGCTTCCCACGCCCGCACTCGCCGAATGGACCCGGCATTTTGCAAATGCTTTGCTGGCTGGAGTGTTGGTGGCGGTGATTGAGGAAACCCTTTTTCGCGGCGTGCTCTTTGGTTTATTGCGGCGGGATTTGCCGTGGCGTTGGGCGGCGGTGATCGGTTCGCTCTTTTTTGCGGCAATGCATTTTCTGGATCAAAAACCTGAACTGGAATCTATCACTTGGGCCTCCGGCTTCTCGGCACTCCCGGCGATGGTTCACGATTTCGCAAACGACCCGTATTGGGTGGCGAAGTTCATCAATCTCACGCTGGCGGGAATCATCCTTTGTGCGCTTTGGCAGCGCACGGGAAATCTTTTTTGCTCTATCGGCGTACACGCCGGCTGGATTTTTTGTTTGAAGACCAATGGGTTCATCACGCAATCGACCGCTGAAACCGCATCGACATTTTGGGGCAACGGCCAAATCAGCGATGGCTGGGCAGCGACACCCTTGCTGGTGCTCATGCTTTGGTTCATAATGCAAAGCAATGAAGAGCACCCTCCACCTGATTGAACCGCTGAAGGGGCTTGCCTTCCCGGAGGTTTGCCAAGTGTGCGGCACATCACGAGCTGATGCGGCAAATGGGTTTACCTGCCGGAAATGCCGCTCCCGAGTTTTCTTCACTGCACCTCCTTGGTGCGAACAATGTGGGCTGCCGTTTGGGGGAGCCGTAGGTGAGGCGATCACCTGCAAAAACTGCTACGAGGCAGAATGGCAATTTACGAGCGCACGCTCAATAATGTCCGCCCGCGGATTGGTGCGCGAAGTCGTTCATCGTTTCAAATATAACCAACACGAATTTTTTGAACCATTGATGATTCAATGGTTGCAAAGCTGCGGCACGTTATTTCCGGACCGGCCGCAATGTGTTGCCCCAGTTCCGTTGCATCCGGTAAAAGAACGCGAGCGCGGCTTCAATCAAGCCGAACGATTAGCAACTGGGGTCGCAAAACACTTGGGATTGCCCATGGAAACAACGTTGTTGCGGCGCGTGAAATACACCGAAACCCAAACCAATCTAACCCGCAAAGAACGACTGGCCAATATGCACAACGCGTTTGAGGCATCGAGCCGGATGCCCTTCTCGCGTATATTATTGGTAGATGATGTCATGACCACCGGATCCACAGCAAGTGCCTGCGCGGCGGCGCTCCGAGGAGCGGGTGCCGCAAGAGTGGATGTTTTGACACTTGCGCGTGGCATGCCGGATTAGTTTTGGCTTGAGGCGGGGGCATGTTTGCCCGACATACTCCCCGACGGCTGCATTGCCGTATTATGGCTGAACAACCTAAGAAAACTCTCGGACTTGAAACCGTTGAACCGGCGGTCACTCCGCCCCCTGCGGAACAGAAACCGGACATCGAAAAAAAACCTGTAAGCACCGGCACCACTCGCAAACGTGAAATTCCGCAGGGACTATGGACGAAATGCCCTGAATGCGAGGAAATGATTTTCGATAAAGAGCTGGAGGAAAATTTGAAGGTGTGTCCGAATTGTGATCACCATTTCCTCACAACCGCCCACGCGCGAATCGCTTCACTGACGGAACCGGATTCGTTCCAAGAATTCGACGCGGATATGATTAGCGTGGACACGCTGGAATTCACCGGCACGGCCGCCTACGCCGACAAGCTCGTGAAACACCGAGAGAAAACCGGCCTAAAAGACGCAGTCATCACCGGCATCGGCCGCATCGGAAATCACGATGTGGGATTGGCAGTGATGGACTTTAATTTCCTGGGTGGCTCAATGGGCTCGGTGGTGGGCGAAAAAATTACCCGCATCGTGGAAGCCGCCACGGAACGACGATTACCCGCGATTATCATTTCCAGCAGCGGCGGCGCGCGGATGTACGAGGGCATGTTTAGCCTCATGCAACTGGCCAAAACCAGCGCCGCCATCGCATATCACGGCCGCCAAAAACTGCCCTACATTAGCGTACTAACCCACCCCACCACTGCCGGGGTCATGGCGAGCTACGCCAGCCTCGGCGATTTGATCGTTTCCGAACCCAAAGCGATGATTGGTTTTGCCGGGCCCCGCGTGATTAAAGACACAACACAAAGCGAACTGCCCGAAGGATTTCAAACGGCGGAGTTTTTGATGGAGCGCGGGCTGATCGACGCAATCATCCCGCGCACAGAGTTAAAGACACGGTTGAGCGAATACTTGGATTACCTCTGCGGCGAACTCGGCTAAAGCTTGGGCTTGAGTTTAGCGTAAATCAAATCCGATGCTTCACGATCACCAAAAATGCCCACCCGAATTGATAATTGAGTGAGTTCAGTGGATTTGCTTTTCACCTTGAACGTGACGTTCCCAAAATCACTCCGCGCGGTGATCATGCCTGAAAACGCTTTCTTGTCATTTTTCTGAATTTCAAATTCCAATTCCTTGCAGGTTTGTTCCACCGCAGCGAACACTTCGTCAAAGGATTTGGATGAATCCACTTCAAGATCGCCACCGATGTATTTCACCGCACCCGCGCCAACCCCAACGGCGGCCACGACCAGGCAAGCAGTCTGACTTGCAATGACAAACCCTGCGACACAGCTAATTAATAATTGTTTGATTTTCATAAAGCCTCCCTGATGCCGAAGACATCGCTCCGAGAATAGAAACCGATCACTCGTTAGTCAAGCGAGAGGGCGTGAGACTTATTAACACTGATGATGCGCTGAGCCCACAAAGTCGGCGCTTGCGTTGGGCCTTCAGCGATGTAAAATTGAATGCACACCGGTGGCCGACTCAAAACCATTTCCCGTGCCCGAAAATGAAGCCGCGCGACTCAAACTGTTGCGCGGACTGGAGTTCACACA
>CAUZWB010000195.1:0-5208 GCA_963583525.1 Verrucomicrobiia bacterium
GCGGAAGCTGCAACGCCTCGGCGGCGGCTTGGAAAATCTCCGGCGCGGGCTTCGCATGCCCCACCTCGGCGGAAACCAGAATGACCTCAAACTCGTTTGCAAGCTCCAGCGATTCCAGCAACGGACACAAGCGATCGTCCCAATTGGAAATCACCGCCAACCGCGTGCCGCGTTTCTGAAGCACTTCAATCGTCGGCAACACGTCATCAAAAATGCGCCACGGTTTGGGCGTGCCGAAGTCGTGATAAATTTCATCAAAAAAACTTTGGCTCGGCAAGATGGTTGTGAGGCCAGCGAATGTTTCATCCACCATCGCGGCCCAACCGTTTTTTGTGTATTCGAATTCGCCGCGTTGCCGCCACGCTTCGATAAAGCGTTGGGTAATTTCTTCCGGCGCGGCATCCACGCCGTGGCGCGCGGCCACTTCGGCATAGGCGTGGCCCACCGAAGGCCACGGCTCGATGAGCGTGCCGCCGACATCAAACGTTATGGCCGCGACATTTTCCATTCGTTCAAATCTTTTTCGTCCACCGCCGCCGCGAGCCCCAGCAATTCCATCGCCTCGCCCAGCAAATAAATTGAACCGGTGATGACGACAAAATCATCCTTTGCAACAGCGGCAAGACCGTCTTCCAAAGATTCGGCGGCGATGACTTCGCAATCGTTTTGCTGTCGGCAAGCGTTGGCCAATTCGTCCAGAGACAAAGTACGTTCGCTACTGACCGGAACACAAACAATGCGCCCTGCCAGCGGTGAGAGAATGGCGACCATTTGTTCCCAGTTTTTATCGGCCAACACGCCGAGCAACAGCGTGGGCCGTTGCTCCGATTGCAGCTCGGCCAACACGCCGCGCAATGCCTCAGCGCTGGCGGGGTTGTGGACGGCATCGAGTAGCAGCTTGCGGCCATCGCGCTCAAACACCTGCGCGCGCGCGGGCCAATGAACATTGGCGAGGGCGGTTTCGATCGAATCATTTTTTACCGGCAAAGTGGTTTGCAATGCCTCCACGGTTGCCGCAGCGAGGGCGGCGTTTTGGCGTTGGTGTTTTCCGGCGAGGGAGGTGTGGTGTTCGGTGTCCACGAAAGTGATGGGGCCGGTTTGTTCGAGCGCGGATTGTGCCTCCAGCAGTTGTGGCGCGCTGAGGGCGGGGATGCCTTGTTTGAGGATGCCGGCTTTTTCGGTTGCGATTTGGGTGAGCGTCTCGCCGAGGTATTGTTGGTGGTCGAGCGCGATGGGGGTGATGACAGTAGCGATGGGGGTGACGATGTTGCTGGCATCGAGCCGCCCGCCGAGACCGGTTTCGAGCAGGACGATGTCGCATCGTTCGCGGGCGAAATGTTCGAGGGCCATCACGGTGATGACTTCAAAAAAGGTGGGCAGTTGCCCGGCGGGAAATTGGCGGAGCAATGCCTGCATGCATTCGGTGAGAAGCACGGCCTCCGTCTCGGCGATGGGTTCGCGGTTGACTTGAATGCGTTCGCGAAAGCTGACGAGATGCGGCGAGGTGTACAGGCCGGTTTTGTATCCCGACGCGCGGTAAATACTCTCGAGCATGGCACACACGGAGCCTTTGCCGTTGGTGCCGGCGACGTGGATGATTTTTAGCGAATGATGCGGATTGCCCGCGAGCGCAGCAAGTTTGCGCGGATTTTCCAATCCGAGCTTGGAGCCGAGCAGCCGCAGCTGATACAGCCAATCGATGGCTTCGGGATAAGTCATTGCGCATGGGCGGACTCCAATTCGGGATGCCGTTACTGCCCGTTCGCGTGTTCGTGGGCGGCTTTGATGAAGCCGGCGAAGATGGGGTGGGCTTGGATGGGTTTGCTGCGAAACTCGGGGTGCGCCTGCGTGGCTATGAAATAGGGGTGATCTTTCAACTCGATGAGTTCGACAAGGTTGCCGTCGGGCGAGGTGCCGCTGAAGGCAAAGTCCTTGGCCTCGAATTGTTCGCGGTAGGCGTTGTTGAATTCGTAACGATGGCGATGGCGTTCGTTAACTTCGTCGGTGCCATAAATTTCCGCCACTTTACTGCCGGCGGCGAGGCGGCAGGGCTGCGCGCCGAGGCGCATAGTGCCGCCCAATTCGGTGACGTTTTGTTGTTCGTCGAGCAAGGCGATGATGGGGTGGGGCGTTTTAGGATCGAACTCCGCCGAGTGCGCGCCTTCCAATCCCAACGCGTTTCGGGCAAATTCAATGCAGGCGATTTGCATTCCGAGACAAAGGCCGAGGTAGGGCACACCGTTTTCGCGTGCGTATTTGGCCGCCAATATTTTACCTTCCACGCCGCGCTCGCCAAAGCCGCCCGGGACTAGCACGCCGGAGAGCCCCTCGAGATGCGAGAGTCCGCCGTTCTTTTCGATGTCCTCGGAATCCACGCGCACAACTTCCACCGCGCAATCGTTGGCGCCGCCGGCGTGGGTGACGGCTTCATACACACTTTTATAAGCATCCTGCAATTCGATGTACTTGCCGATAACGCCGATTTTGACTTTGTGCTTGGGCTTGATGATGCGGTCGATGACCGACTCCCATCGGCTCATATCCGCGGGCGGAGTTTCGATGCCCAAATACTCGCAGACGAGTTCGTCCATCTTTTCGCGCTGGAGCATCAGCGGCACTTCGTAAATGGAATGATCGACGTCGATTTCCTCAATCACCGCCTCGACGGGCACGTTGCAGAAGAGCGAAATTTTTTGGCGCAGCTCGTCGTTGAGTGGTTTCTCGGTGCGGCACACGAGGATGTCCGGCAAGATGCCAATCTCGCGCAGCTTAGCAACCGACTGCTGCGTCGGCTTGGTTTTCAGTTCGCCGGCGGCCTTGATGAAGGGCACGTAGGTGACGTGCACAAAAATCGTGTTGCCGCGGCCATTCTCCAGCGCAAATTCGCGGATGGCCTCGAGGAACGGTAGGCCTTCGATGTCACCGGTAGTGCCGCCGATTTCGGTGATGATGACGTCCGCGCCGCTTTTTTCGGCCACGGCGTGCACGCGGTTTTTGATTTCATCGGTCACGTGCGGAATCACCTGCACAGTCTTGCCAAGATAATCGCCGCGCCGCTCCTTTTCCAAAACCGTTTGGTAAACGCGACCGCTGGTGAGGTTATTAAACTGCGTGAGTTCGGAATTGGTGAACCGCTCGTAATGGCCGAGGTCGAGGTCGGTCTCCGCGCCGTCATCGAGCACATAAACCTCGCCGTGCTGGAAAGGACTCATCGTGCCGGGGTCGACGTTGAGGTACGGGTCGAACTTTTGCAACGCCACCTTGAGTCCGCGGCTCTCCAGCAATGTGCCGAGCGAGGCGGCCGTGAGGCCCTTGCCCAGAGAACTCACCACGCCACCAGTCAAAAATATAAATTTCATTCGTTCAATTTTGCCAATAAGGCCTCGACCCGTTGCACATCTTCCGGCACGTCCACGCCAATGGCGTCATAATCCACCTTGCACACGGCGATGGCAATGCCGTTTTCCAGCGCGCGAAGCTGCTCCAATCGCTCGGCTTGCTCCAGCGGCGAGGGAGCGAAGCCCACAAGGCGCTGGAGCGTTTCGCGCCGATAACCGTAAATGCCCAAGTGTTTCAAAAATGGAAAAGCCGCCAACTGCTGCTCGGGGCTTTCCTTGGACAAATCGCGCTGGAACGGAATCGTCCTGCGCGAGAAATATAGTGCGCGGCCGGTGGTGCTGACAACGACTTTCACCGCGTTCGGGTCTTCCAACTCGGAAATGTTGTTCACAGCCGTGGCGGCGGTGGTCATCTCGGCGGCGTTCAGCGCGCCAGCCACGGCGTCGATTACCTCCGGCGCGATGAGCGGCTCGTCGCCCTGCACGTTGACCACCGCATCGCAATCCAGCCGCGCGGCCACCTCCGCGATGCGGTCGGTGCCAGTCGAGTGATCCGCTCGCGTCATTTCCACCGTGCAAAATTCTGCCGCCACTTTCGCGATGCGCTCATCGTCCGTGGCCACAATAACACCCGCCAACGCCGACGCCTCGCGGCAACGCTCCACCACATGCTGAACCAGCGGCTTGCCCGCAATCGGATGCAACGGCTTGCCATGAAACCGAGTCGAAGCGTACCGCGCGGGAATGATGCCGATGATTTTCATGCGTCGTTCAAAATCCAATCCGCCGCCGCGACGGTGTCGTCCACGATCGCGGCTGGGGCCACGGTGGCGGGCTTGTCGCGTTCCAGTTCGGCGCCGTAGCCGGTGCGGACGAGGATGCTCTTTTTGACGCCAGCATTCCAGCCGCATTGGAGGTCAGCGGTTTTGTCGCCGACCATGTAGCTTTGGGCGAGATCGATGCCGAATTCGTCGGCGGCGTCCTGCAGAAATTTTGGGCTGGGCTTGCGGCCGGGGCTTTCGTCCTCGGGAGATTCGGGAGCGAAATAAATTTTCTCAAACCGCACGCCATCGGCCGCCAGCGTCTTGACCATTTTTTCATTCACCGCGTGCATGTCCGCTTCTTTATAATAGCCACGACCGATGCCGGATTGGTTAGTGACAATGAAAAGGGCGAAGCCCGCGTCCACGAGCCGACGCAGCGCGGGGCCGGTGCCGGGAATGATTTCCAGCTTGTCGGGGTCGTGGAGGTAATGCCGCTCGATGTTGAGCGTGCCATCGCGGTCGAGGAAAACAGCGCGCTTCATCAGCCGATGGCGCGTGGGTTAAGCATAAAAGCTCCCGCTCAATTCGCGAGGTGTGACCACCGCCGTGCCCATTTTTCCGACCACCACTCCAGCAGCGTGATTGGAGAACACTGCCGCCTCGTCGGGCGATGCGCCGGCGGCGATGGCGAGGGTGAAGCTGGCGATGACCGTGTCGCCCGCGCCGGAGACGTCGTAAATTTCCTGCGCCACAGTGGGAATTACCGTGGACTTGGCATCGCGCGGGCAGAGCAACATCCCGTGTTCGCTGAGGGTTACCAACATAATCGCCGGCTCGAATTTTTCCTGCACGGCGGCGACTGCGGCGTTGAGGCTGGCCTCGGTGGCTTCGTCGGGCAAACCGGCGAGCGCGAAAAGCTCGCCGCGATTGGGCGTGATGAGCGACATGCCGACGAGATCGAGCTGATGCGCGGGCTTGGGATCAAAGCTCATCCAAATGCCACGCGGCTTACACATCGCACGAAGGCCATCGAGGAGTTCCTGCGTGACCGCGCCTTTGCTATAATCGCAAATGATGACCGCGTGCGCGGTATCCAGCTCGGCCTC
>CAUZWB010000196.1:0-5189 GCA_963583525.1 Verrucomicrobiia bacterium
GTCAGCAGTTTGCTCGGCGAGGGCTTGGGCCCAGTAGAGGGCGAGGTAGAAATGGCTGCCGCGATTGTCGAGTTCGTTTACTTTGCGCGAGGGGGATTTGTTTTCGTCGAGGAATTTACCGATGGCGTCGTTTAAGGTTTGCGACAGGACGAGGGCCTTGGCGTTTTCAGCCTTGGTGCCGAGGTCTTCCAGCGAAACGGCGATGGCGAGGAACTCGCCGAGCGAATCCCAGCGCAAATGGTTTTCGGCGTTAAACTGCTGCACGTGTTTGGGCGCGGAACCGCCCGCGCCGGTTTCAAACAAACCGCCACCGGCGAGCAACGGCACGATGGAAAGCATCTTGGCACTGGTTCCGAGTTCGAGGATGGGAAAGAGGTCGGTGAGGTAATCGCGCAGCACGTTGCCGGTGACAGATACGGAATCAAGGCCGTCTTTGCAGCGTTGGCAGGTGACGCGCGTGGCTTCAACGGGCGACAGGGTTTCGATGTCGAGGCCGTCGGTGTCGTGCGCGGGGAGGTATTCGTTCACCTTGGCGATGAGGTTGCGATCGTGCGCGCGGTTTTCGTCCAGCCAGAAAATCGTCTTGCTGCCGGTGGCGCGTGCGCGCGTGACGGCGAGTTTCACCCAATCGCGAATCGCGACATCCTTGGTTTGGCACATGCGCCAAATATCTCCGGCTTCCACTTTGTGACTGAGCAGCGCGTTACCCTCGGCATCGAGCACGCGTACGGTGCCGGCGCGCGGAATTTCAAACGTCTTGTCGTGCGAGCCGTATTCTTGCGCTTTCTTGGCCATGAGGCCGACGTTGGCCACATTGCCCATCGTGGGCACATCGAACGCGCCGTTGGCTTTGCAAAACTCAATCGTCTCGCGGTACACGCCCGCGTAACTGCGATCGGGAATGACCGTTTTGGCGTCGGCGGGCTCGCCATCCGGCCCCCACATTTGGCCGGAAGTGCGGATCATCGCGGGCATCGAGGCATCGATAATCACATCGCTCGGCACGTGCAAGTTTGTGATGCCGCGATCGGAATTGACCATCGCCAGCGCCGGCCGCGCGGCGTACAGCGCGTCAATGTCCGCCTTGATGGCGGTTTGCTGGTCGTCGGGAAGTCCGCCGAGCTTGGCGTACAAATCACCGATGCCATTGTTTGGCTTCACGCCAATCGAGTCCAACGCCTCGGCGTGCTTCTCAAAAATGTCCGCATAAAAAACACTCACGCAATGGCCAAAAATAATGGGGTCGGAAACCTTCATCATCGTCGCCTTCAAGTGCAGCGAAAACAGCACGCCCCGTTCCTTGGCGTCGGCAATCTCGCGCGCCATAAACTCGCGCAACGCCGTCGCGCTCATCACGGCGGCATCAATCACCTCACCCTCGAGCAAACCGAGGCCGTCCTTGAGCACCGTCGTTTCACCGCCGCCCTCCAGCTCAATGCGCACCGCGCCGGCCGCGGCCATCACGTGTGATTGCTCGCTGCCATAAAAATCGCCGCTGACCATGTGCGCCACGTGCGTTTTGGAATCGGCCGACCACGCGCCCATCGGGTGTGGATGCTTTTGCGCGTACGCCTTTACCGGCGCCGCCACGCGCCGATCGGAATTGCCCTCGCGCAAAACCGGATTCACCGCTGAGCCCAGCACCTTCGCATAACGCGCGCGAATGCTTTTCTCTTCGTCCGACTGCGGCTCCGCCGGAAAATCCGGCACGGCAAATCCATTCCCTTGCAACTCCTCAATCGCCGCCACCAACTGCGGAATCGACGCGCTGATGTTCGGCAGCTTAATAATATTCGCTTCCGGCTGAGTCGCCAATTCCCCCAACTCCGCCAACGCATCCGGCACGCGCTGCGCCTCCGTAAGCCCTTCCGGAAAATTCGCAAGGATACGCCCCGCGAGCGAAATATCCTTCAACTCAAATTCGATGCCGGAGCTGCGCGCAAACGCCCGCAGAATCGGCAACAACGAACGAGTCGCCAACGCCGGCGCCTCGTCGGTCTTCGTATAAATAATTTTGGATGATGTTGACATAAGCCATTGCCCGCTCAATCGCGGAAAAGCGCGCATAACTACCAGTTTGCCGTCCCCTCTGCAATCCTGTTCGGAGGCACAGGTTCTTGACCCAAGCCGTGTGTTGCGCGAAAACTCTCCGCGTGAAACGCATTTTACTTTTCTTGGTGGCATTGTGCGCACTGAACCTCTCGGCGGCAAGTCAGTCGAACAGGCCCAACATCGTTTTGATTATGGCTGATGATTTGGGGTTTGCGGATATTGGGTGTTATGGCTCGGAGATTCGTACGCCGAATTTGGATGCGTTGGCGGCGAAGGGGTTGCGGTTTTCGCAGTTTTATAATACGGCCAAATGCCATTCCTCACGGGTGAGTTTGCTGACGGGGCTGTACTGCGATCAAGCCGGCGGCGCGAGCCTCAGCCGCGGAGCGACGATTGCCGAGGTGCTGGGCAAGGCGGGCTACTCCACTTCGATGGTCGGCAAATGGCACTTGAGCAAACAGCCAACGGAGTTTGGATTTCAGCGCTACTGGGGGCATCTCTCCGGCGCGTGTAATTTTTTCACGGGGGACGACTCGTTTCGATACAACGGCGAAAAATACAACGTGCCGAAGGTGCTCAATGGTCGACCGTTTTATACCACGCACGCGATGGGCGATTTTGCGCTGAAGTTTTTGGATGAAGCGACGGCGATGGAGAATCCGTTTCTTTTGTACGTCGCCTTCAACGCGCCGCATTACCCGCTGCATGCGCCGGAGGCGGATGTGGAAAAATGCGCCGGGCGGTACGATGGCGGTTGGGATCAACTGCGCGCCACGCGTTATGCGAAGCAACTCAAGAGCGGGCTCATCCCGAAAAAGTTTGCGCTCAGCAAACGCCCCGCGCACATCCCTGCGTGGGACAGCCTCAGCGAAAAAGATCGCGCGTGGGAGGCGAACCGGATGGAGGTGTTTGCCGCGATGGTGGAAGTAATGGATCAAAACATCGGCCGCATTATCGCCAAGCTCAAGGCTAAGGGCGTGTGGGAGAACACGCTGTTCCTTTTCTGCGCGGACAATGGTGCATGCCCCTTCGAGCGCACGCGCGGCCGCAACCTCAAGCCATGGGATCCGAAATCCTACTGGACCTATGACGCCAGTTGGGCCCACGCCGGCAACACGCCGTTCCGCCTCTACAAACAAAACCAACACGAAGGCGGCATCAGCTCACCGATGATCACCCATTGGCCGGCGGGATTGAAAGCCAAGCCCGGCAGCATCACGCGTCAACCCGCCCACCTCATTGATTTTATGGCGACCTTTATTGACGTTGCTGCTGCAAAATATCCCAAGCAAATCGCGGGCCGCACAATCGATCCGCTCATGGGAAAATCTCTCCTTCCAATTTTGCAAGGCAAACAACGCGCGCCGCACGAAACTCTGTATTTCCATTTTGGTACCGACCGCGCCCTGCGCCAAGGCCCGTGGAAACTCGTTTCCGCCAAGCGCGGCCGTTGGGAACTCTACAACCTCGACCGCGACCGCACCGAAACGCACGACCTCGCCGCCAAACACCCCGATCGCGTCAAAGCCATGGCCACCCAATGGTTTGACCTCGCCAAAAACACCGAACGCCTCAAAGGCCGCAACCTCTCCCCCGTGCGCGATTCCATTTCCAAACTCAATTTCCGCAAAGACACATCCAAGCAGTTGAACAAAAAATAGAATGATCGATGCGCATCAACATTATTGGCAACTGAGCCAGCCGTTTGATTATGGGTGGCTGGATGAGGCCCAGCATTCGGCGATTCGGCGTGATTTTTTGCCTGCGGATCTCAAGCCACATTTGGATGCCGTCGGTGTTCGGGAAAGTATTTTTGTTCAGACGCAGCACGACTTGGCAGAAAACCGTTGGGCGCTTGGATTGGCGGAGGAAAATGATTGGCTCGTGGGCGTGGTGGGTTGGGTAGATTTGGGCAGCGCGGATTGCGAGGAGCAGTTGCTGGAGTTTAAGGCGCACCCGAAATTTGTTGGCGTTCGGCATATCACTCAGGATGAGTCGGATGAGGATTTTATTGTCCGGCCCGAGGTGTTGCGCGGGTTGAAAGTTTTGGAGAAGCATCGGATGCCTTTTGATTTGTTGTTTTACGTGCAGCATCTTAAGCACGCCGTTCAACTCGGTCGTGAACTGCCTGAACTACCGATGGTGATTGACCATCTCTCAAAACCAAAGATCAAGGAGCAGTCCCAAGATGACTGGTTGCCACAGCTTAAGGCCGCTGCGCAGCACGAAAATATTTTCTGCAAACTCTCCGGCTTGATCACTGAGGCCGATTGGCAAAACTGGAAGCCCGCCGATCTCAAGCCGTACGTGGAGGCCGCGTTGGAGGCGTTTGGGCCGGAGCGCTGTATGTACGGCAGCGACTGGCCGGTGTGCGAACTGGCCGGTAGTTACGAGCAGGTGCATGGCGCGCTTACGGAAGTGCTCGGGCCGATCAGTGACGATGAGTCATACGAAATCTTTGAAGGCACCGCGCGCCGATTTTACGGAATTGCCCAATGATCGACCGACTTGAATCCTTGAAATTGATCCCGGTGGTTGCATTGGAAAACGCCGCCGATGCGGAGCCACTCGCGGATGCCTTGTGCGCCGGTGGTTTGCCCTGCGCGGAAATCACTCTGCGCACGGAGAGCGCGTTGGATTCCATTCGGGCGTTGTCAAAACGGAAGGATTTTCTGCTTGGTGCGGGCACTGTTCACAGCGTCAAGCAAGCCGAATCCGCGATGGAGGCGGGGGCGCAATTCATCGTCACCCCCGGATTCAATCCGCGCACCGTTGCGTGGTGCGTTGAGAACACTGTGCCGGTGTTCCCCGGCATCGCCACGCCGACGGATTTGGAGCTGGCGCTGGAACACGGCGTGGCGGTCGTGAAATTTTTCCCGGCGGAATCCTTGGGCGGTGTGGAAACGCTCAAGGCGTACAGTGGGCCGTATGGTGGAATGCGGTTCATCCCCACCGGCGGACTCCATGCCGGAAATTTTTCTGATTACCTTTCACTGCCATCCGTACTCGCTTGCGGCGGCAAATGGATGATAAAGTCTGGCGACTGGAAAGAAACGACGCGACTCACGGCGGAAACATTGAAGTTAATTGGTAAATGAAAACTCTCGCGACATTATTGATAACCGCATGTGCGGTGC
>CAUZWB010000197.1:0-5183 GCA_963583525.1 Verrucomicrobiia bacterium
GCTGGAACTAACCCGCGAAATGTTCCAAGGCCGCGATTTCAAGGCCACCCCTGGCCATGCGCAGTTTGCGCTTCACAAATTCAAGCTCGATGCACCCATGGTGAATGCCCTGAACTTCGGTATCGCCAAGCTAATCAAGGCGCATGAAACGGTTTTTTCTCCACGCAAAGTCGGTCGCAATTTTAATGTGCGTTTTCGCATATTTGAAACGTTTGAGGATTACCAAACTTACTCACGCCTGCGCTACAAAAAAAATGTGACCAAAGGCATCCTCGGCTTTTTCAGCCCCAGTGCGCGGGAAATTGTCACGTGGAAACAACAGCCTCATCTCAAATGGCGATTGGTGCCCACGCTGCTGCACGAAAGCTGCCACGCGATCATGGATGAGATGTACGGCCAGTTACCCTTCTGGATGATCGAAGGCAGCGCCGATTGGTTTGGCGAAGCACCCGCGTGGCTGCTCAAAGGCAACGGCCTGCGCAACGACCAACATATGCGCTGGATTCGGCTCGACGAAATGCGGCGCAAGAGTCAACTGCCCCGCTTGCAAACATATCTGCTCACAAAGGAATACGAAGATTGGGACAAAATGTTTAAGGGCAACATCGGCCAGGGCTACGATGTGGGGTGGTCGGTTTTTGATTTCTTCATCAAGGCCGATCCGAATGGCCAAGCGATGCGGTTCTTGGGTGCCGTCATCAACGACCCCAAAGTGCAACGCGCCCGAGGACGCCCCGGCAAAATGGAACTGGAATTTGCCCAGGCCATCAACCGCCTCTGGCAGGGCGGCATCCCGCTACTTGAAAAAGGCTGGCACACATGGATTTCAATGCGCGCGGTCGAATCCCGCAAGGCCCTGCAGAAATTCCAGCAGGAACAGCGCGCAAAACAGCAAAAACGCTGATTTTTTGGTGTAGAATTCAGGTTGCCTTCTGGAGGATTCCTCGGTACTTTTCGCCACCCAATAACCCTATTCAAGGATTCTTATGGCGAAACCCATCTATCATTCCAGTATCGAAGGCGCGCAGCACGGCGGCAAAGGACTCGACGGCTTTCTTGCATTTGCAAAAGAAGCCGGCGCAGCCGGTGCGCAGCCGAGTAACTACATGCTCGAAGGCAAATTCACCCGTCCCCATCTCATTCGTCAGGCGTTTGAGAAACACGAACTGAAGCTCGACGGCATCTCGGGCCACTGCATGTTCTGGGTGCACACCAGTGCGTGGACCGGCACGAAAGGGCTGCGTCCATTCGTGCCGCCGGAGGTCGCCAAACTTTCCAAAGGCAAACTCGAGGCGTGGGCGGAGGATTACATCCTGCGGCTGCTCGACCTCGCCGCGGCGCTGGACATCAAAATCCTTCCAATGTTCTGGGGGGCCTCGCACGGTTGGGAACTGGCCACCGGCTACCCGTGGGGCTTCTGGGCGGGCGGAGATTTTGATTTGGTAAAAGAAGGCGAAGAGCGGTTCGTGAAAAAGACCGCGAAGATTCGCGCGCACGCCAACAGCCTCGGTATTTTTCTCGCACACGAAATCCATCCTGGCACCGCGGCGATGTGCGCGGAGGAATTTGGGCGGCTCGTAGAAATCTGCGATGGCGATCCCTGCCTCACCGTCAACGCCGATCCCTCCCACTGCTGGGAAGGCGAGGATTGGGAAACGCGTTTCAACCATCCCGCCGTGCGCAATCGCGTGTACGCCTGCCACGTGAAAAATTTCACCGTCCGTCCCAACGTACCTCTGCGCAAAATGGAAGGCAACTGGCGCAACCGCGCGATGCAGTTCACCGACCTCGGCAGCGGCGACCTCAACATGGTGCGCTACGCCGAGATGCTCATCAACATCGGCTACCCCGCCCGCTACAACAAAATTATGGGCACCGAAACCGCCCCGCTCATCGCCGAGACCGAAAGCAACTACCGCGACCCCGACGCCACTGCCATCGAAGGCATTCAGTACGTCCGCGACCAACTTTGCTTCCCCGTCGCCGAAGGCTCGTTTGAAGACGAAATGGGAGCGTAAAAACGGCTGTTGACGCCTTTGAAAAAACGGTCGCTTTCGGCGGCCGTTTTTTAATGACCAAGGAATAACCAATTCCTAAAATCCAAATGGGTCATTGGGAGTTGGGCATTACCCGCAACCCATCCCAAGCCAACCTCACCCCTTCCGGCAACTTCACGTCATCCACATCGTGGTCATAAAAATGCGTGAGATGCGTTAAGTAGCTTTGCCGCGCGCCAATCGCAGCGGCTGCGGCCAAGGCTTCTTCGGTGGTCATATGCGTCCAGTGCGGTTGCGGGCGGAGGGCGTCCAGCACGGCGACTTCCGTGCCGCGCACGGTTTCCACCACGGCATCGGGGATCGATTTGGCATCGGTCAAGTACGCCAGTTTCTTTTCTCCGGCTTGTTCAAATAAAAATCCAGTCGATCCCATATCGCCGTGCGGCAAATCCACCGGCGTGATGCGCAGGTCGCCAATTTCAAAAGGGCCATCGATGATATTTTGTTCCGGCTTAAAATATCCCTTCTTCATTTCACCATCGTGAAACGAATGCGCGTGCACGCGGCGCAAGTGCCCCATCGTCGTCGCGCTCGCATAAATCGGCAGCGGCCCGCCCGTGATCTCGCAAAAGCGCCGGCAATCATCCATGCCCATAATGTGATCCGTATGCGCGTGCGTCACCAGCACGGCATCCAGCGCGCAAATATTTTCCCGCAAACACTGCGTGCGAAAATCCGGCGTCGTGTCCACCACCAATTGCACTTCATCCGTCACCACATAAATGGAACTCCGCAGCCGATGATTCTTTGGGTTCGCCAAAAACTCCGGCGGATATTCCTGCCCAATCACCGGCACCCCCTGCGAAGTACCCGTCCCCAAAAATGTAAACTCAAACGCCATGCGCCCGCAGGGATGCCCGAATGAGGCGGTGAACACAATTTTATTTTCCCGCGCGCGCTTTTCGGCACAATGCCCGCGCATGTTGGACACGCTGCGCATTCGAAATCTTGCCTTGGTCACCGACCTTACTTTGGAGTTGGGGGCCGGTTACAATGCGATCAGTGGCGAGACGGGCGCGGGCAAGTCCATTCTCATTGGCGCGCTGAATCTTGTGCTGGGCGAGCGCGCCGACCGCACACTCATCCGCGCCGAGGCCGATCAATGCACCGTCGAGGCCGCGTTCGATGTAGCGACGCTCGATGCGCCGTTGGCGAATTTTTTGGACGAACACGGGCTGGAGCCGTGCGAGGAAAATCAGCTTTTGCTTAAGCGCACTTTCACGGCGGCGGGCAGCAACCGCCAATTTGTCAACGGCACCGCCACGACGCTCGTTGTGCTCAAGCAAATTGGCGAATGGCTCGTGGACGTCCACGGCGCGCATGACCACCAATCGCTGCTGCATCCCGCACGGCAACTCGACATTCTCGATGCCTTCGGCGGATTGCAAACCCCGCGCGATGCCTTCGCCGAATTGATGCGCCGCCGCGCGGAGATTGAAAAGGCCAAGGCCGACCTCGTGGTCGACGAAGCCACTTACGAGCAGCAGCTTGATTTGCTGCGGTTTCAAGTGAAGGAAATTTCCGATGCCGCGCTGGATCCCGCCGAGGAGGAAAACCTCGATGCCAATTACCAACGCGCCAGCAACGGCGCGCGACTGCTTGAGCTTTGCCAAAACGCGCGGCAACTGGTCAGCGAAACGGATGGCTCGCTGCTCGACCGTTCCGGCGAGCTCGGCCGTGTGCTCGCCGATTTGCAGCAAGTCGATGAAACCGCCGCCGCACTCGTGGAGCTGCACGAACACGCCCGCGCCAATCTGCAGGAACTGCAAAACGAGCTCACCGCTTACGCTGACCGCGTGGACATCGACCCCGCGCAACTCCACGCGCTCGAGGAACGCGTCAACCTTACCCAATCCCTCAAGCGCAAATATGGCGGCAGCATCGAGGCCGTGCTGGAGTTCGGCGCGGAAGCCACCAAAAAACTCGCCGTGCTCGAAAGCCGCGACGAGGAATTAGTGCGCTTGAATTCCGAGTTGGAAAAACTGGAAACCGAAATTTCATCCGCCGGTAAAAAACTCACCGCCCAACGCAAAAAACTCATCCCCAAACTCACCCAAGCCGTCACCATCCATTTAAACGACCTCGGCTTCGCCCAAAGCCAGCTCGACGTCGCCCTCACCACCACGACCACCGCCGCCGAGGCCAAGGCCACGGGGCTCGACACCGTTGAATTCCAGTTCGCCCCGAATCCCGGCGAGCCCGCACGGCCGTTGCGCGCCATTGCCTCTTCCGGCGAACTCGCCCGAGTAATGCTCGCGCTCAAGACCGTACTTGCCGCCGAGGATTCCATCCCCGTTTTGATTTTCGATGAAGTCGACGCCAACATCGGCGGCGAAACCGCCCACGCCGTCGGCGAGCGAATGCGCCAAATCGCCGACCAACGCCAAGTGCTTTGCATCACTCACCTCGCCCCCGTCGCGGCCTTGGCGCAGACGCACTACGTCGTCAGCAAAGCCGTCATCGACGGCCGCACCGAATCCAACATCACCCCCCTCAACGCCCACGCCCGCGTGGAGGAACTCGCCCGAATGCTCGGCGGCCAATCCACCGCCGCCCGTAAGCACGCGGAGGAGTTGCTGAAGTAATTTTTTTACCACAGAGGAAACAGAAGGGGGAAATCTCTGTGCCTCTGTGGTTAATTTGAACAATCGTCGAAACCACAACGTCTCCCCTCGAAGGCTTGAATGAATCTGAAAATGGACTATCCTTTTGGCATGAGCAGTTTTCGGCTGGCGATGGTTTTGTGCGTGGCGGCGGGCAGCGCATCGGCTGCGCCGGTGGAGTTTAACCGCGATGTGCGGGCGATTTTGTCGAAAAACTGTTTTGCGTGTCACGGGCAGGATGCGAAGAAGCGAAAGGGGAAGCTGCGGCTGGACACTGCGGATGGCGCGTTTGTATCCAAAAAAGGAGTGGCGGCGATTGTGGCGGGGAAAGTTTCGGAGAGTGAATTGTGGACGCGGATTAATTCGAAGGATCCGGATGAAGTGATGCCGCCGCCAAAAACGAAAAAATCCCTCACCCTTGAAGAGAAACAAACGCTCAAACTCTGGATTGAGCAAGGGGCGAAATACGAAAAGCATTGGGCGTTCATCGCGCCGAAGAAATCAAAAGTGCCGGCAGGCGCGC
>CAUZWB010000198.1:0-5160 GCA_963583525.1 Verrucomicrobiia bacterium
TGCATCGCGTCGAGCGAGATGCCGAAATTATTGTCGGTTAGGGCGTGCGCGAAGGGTTTTTCCCAGGCACGACAACAGGCCTCAATGAGGGCGCGCTCGACCATCGAGGTGCCGAAGCCGTGGAGCAGGGGGGCGATTTGGTTTTCCGTACCCCATTGAGATTGGGCCTCGGCGATTTCCAGCCAAAGCTCGAAAGCGGTTTCCGCCTGAAGGCCCGTGGCGGCCTCGCGGGCGTGTTCGATGACGCACAACATTTGGGTCATCTCCTCGCCGATGGGTTGCTCGGGTACTTTGGTGAACCATTTTGGCGGAAGATTATCTGCTGCGAAGCCGTCTTGAACCGTGCCGTTGATTTCCACCCGCAAGCGGAGAAAGGCGTAGGGCACATCAGTCATTGTCGCAATGCCGTATTTGAATGGCATGCGCGTGCGCAAATTGATGAGGCACGTTTCACTTTGGAGGATGCGGAGGCTCACAGGCGGAATGGTGGCGATGGGGTTGAGTGCTGTCAATTCACCATAAAGCCAAGGAGAAGTTTACTGTGCCTCTGCAGTTATTTTATTATCTTCCATGGCTCACTAAAGAATCCTGATGAGTTGCATGAAGAGGTGAAGAAACGGGAGTGTTTTTAAAAATCTATGTTGGATTTTATGCCAGCAATTTTTGGCAGGCAGATTGGAGGCGTTTCATTTGGGCAGCAGTTTTGGTTTCGAGGTAGCAGCGGATGACCGGTTCAGTGCCGCTGGCACGGAAGGCGACCCATTCATCATTCGGAAGAAGAAATTTGTAGCCGTCGGTGGTGATGAATTTTTCGACCGGTGTACTGCCGATTGTGTCGAGGCCCTGGGCGAGGCGTTTTAGGATGGCGGCTTTTTTTGTGGGGTTGATGTGGATATTGATGCGGTCAGTGTAAAATTTTCCAATTTGCTTTTCGAGCAGATTCAGGATTTGTCCAAGGGATTTTTTTTCGACGGCGACGAGTTCAGCCATTAAGAGACAGGCGAGGATGCCGTCTTTTTCGGGCACGTGGCCTTTGACGCTGAGGCCGCCGCTTTCTTCGCCGCCGACGATGATGGGCTCGGTTTCCATGAGCGCGCCGATGTATTTGAAGCCGACGGGAGTTTCGTGGAGCGGCACGCCGAGATGGGCGGCGATGGCGTCAATCATATGGCTGGTGGGTACGGTGCGCACGGCGGCTCCGGTCCAGCGGCGATTTTTTTTGAGATGATAGAGTGTGAGGGCGAGAATTTGGTTGGGTGTAAGCCACGTGCCATCGCGGTCGACAATGCCAAAGCGATCGGCATCGCCATCAAGCCCGAGGGCGAGTTGGGCTTGGCCGGTTTTTACGCACGCGGCGGCCTCGGCCATGCCTTCGGCGCTGGGCTCGGGCGGTTGGCCGCCGAAAAGTGGGTTGGGGTGTTGATGGAATCGGGTGATTTTTGCGCCAGCTTCTTCCAGCAAAATATCAAGATAACCGCGACCTGCGCCGTACATGAGTTCGACGGCGATTTTCATCTTCGCTTTTTTGATGGCGTCGAAGTCGACGAGTTGGCGGAGCCGGCGGAAGTACGCGGGGCGTGGGTCGATTTCTTTGCATTCAAACGTGCCGATGACGGAGCCATCAAAAGTCCACTTTTCTTTTTGGAGGCGTGCGATGTTTTTTTCCACGGAGCGCGTGGCCTCCATTGTGGCGGGCGCGCCATTGGCGAGGGAAAATTTTAGGCCCTGCCATTCGGCAGGGTTATGGCTGGCGGTGAGGTTGATGCCGGCGGCGGCTTTGCGGGTGCGGATGGCGTGGCTGATGACGGGGGTGGGCGTGTCGCGATCGCAGAGCAGGGGGGTGAGATTATTAGCGGCAAGCACTTCGGCGGCGGCAAGTGCGAAATCGCGGCCGAGGAATCGGGCGTCGTGGCCGAGGACGACGGTTGAGCGCTCTGAGTTTTTTAAGTAATCGGCAATGCCTTGGGTGGCAAGGCGGACGCGGTCGAAGGTGAAGTCGCGCGCGATGAGGCCGCGCCAGCCGGAGGTGCCAAACTGGATAGGGTCGGCGTTGTCCACTAGCGTTTCCAATCAAAGGCGTTTTTCTTCACGGCGTATATATATCCGACGAGCAGGATACCGAGGAACGAAATCATGGAGCCAAAGATGAGCGCGCCGTTTGTCGCGAGCATATCTTTATAAACCACAGCCCACGGGAAAAGGAAAATCACTTCGATGTCGAACAGGATAAAGAGCATCGCCACGAGGTAAAATTTCACCGACATGCGCGGGGCGCCATCGCCTTCGGCGGGCATGCCGCATTCGTAGGGGGTATCTTTAGTGGGGTTGGTGTCGGCACGTTTGCCGATGAGTTTGGAGAGAATGAGATTGCCGGCGGCGAAGGCCACCGCCACGCCCAGCAGAATCAGTACCGGCAGGTATTGTTGTAATTGCCCGTCCACGCGGGTTTTGTAGGCGTGGCGAGGGGTGGCGTCCAGCGCAAACGCCATTTGTGGCTTGCGTTTTTAGCCAGGATTCTCAACATTCGCCGCCTGTGGAATCTACAGAAACACATCCGGACCGGCTCATCGATTTTTGGGAATGGCTAGTTGAAAACCGTATGCAGGTAATTTTGGCGATCATCATCGCCATCGTTGCCGTGCTGATTGTGTACACCCAGCGGGTTAATGCGAAACTTGCCGAGGAGGAATCGGGCGAAGATGTTTTGGCGGCGACGGATCAACGGTTTTCCACCGATCAGGTGAATCCGAATGCTACTGCTTCGGAACGGTTTGGCAACGTGGCACTTAACCATCCGGGTACTGCGGGTGCGAACAACGCAAAATTTTTACAGGCAAGTGCGTTATTTGATGAGGGAAAATATAAAGAAGCTGATGCCGCCTTTGCCGGGTATGTTTCAGAGAACCCGCTGAGTCCGTTGGTGGCTGCTGCGGCGCTGGGGCAGGCGGCGAGCAAAGCTTCGTTGGGTGATTCGGGTGCGGCGGCTGCATACGAAAGTGTGCGCAACCAATATGCCGGCACATTAGAGGCCGTGCAGGCCACGCTAGCGCTGGGCCGAATGGCGCTGGAAGCGAAGAATGCACCCAAGGCGCGCGAATTACTCACATCCGTTTCCACCAACCGCGTGTCACTATTTTGGGGCACGATCGCCGATGACTTGTTAAAGCAACTCCCGCCGGTTGAAGATAAATAAGCCTGCATTTTCGGCGTTTATTGGAAATCGCTGGCGTTGAATAACTCGGCCTTGACTCAAGGCGGGACAATCCCTTTACTACACCCACGCCATGATTGTGGCGGTTTGCCAAAAGGAGGCAACGAGGTTGCTCAACGAGTGACACAGGGAAACATTCAAGGAGAAAAAAGCTATGGCTGACGTGACTGGTAATCCATCGAACCCACCCATCGAATATCGTGCTGCGCCCGTGGAGGCGGCGCCGCAACAGGCCGTTTGGCCCGCGACTCAAACAGCGGCAGCCGCGGAGGACATTGCGGCCGCGCCGATTGTGAAACAGGTCTTATCAGAATTTATCGGCACGTTCGCGCTCGTGTTCGTGGCAGTTACCACGTTGTACTGGTTTGCAGTGGATTTCATCGCTATCGCAATGGCCAGTGCGTTGGTGGTGGCGTTGATGGTGGGCGTGTTTGCGCGCTTTGGCAGCGGCCAGTTTAACCCCGCCATCACATTGGGGCTCGTGCTCGGAGGGCGATTGAAATTCACGCGCGCGGCAATGATCATTCCAGTACAATTGGCGGCTGCTGTTTTGGCGTCGTTGATGCTCGTCAATTTTTTGGGTCAAACGGAAAATCTCCAGTGGCGCTATCCCAAGGTTGCCGCTGCTGAGCCGGGATCGGCAGCCGGTGCGTTGGCGCCGCAGAGCGGCCAACCGGAATTTGGGCTGCTCACGCCTGTCGAAGCGGGAACGCCGCGCATCCCTGAGCGGGTTGAAATTCCTGAGCCCATTGGCCGCGCTCAGCCGCGTCCGGTGCCCGGTTCGCAACGGGTTACCATTTTGCAAGCCATTGTGCTTGAGGCCGTGCTTACCTTTTTCTGGGGCATGGCGGCTTTCGCAGGATTGCGCCGGGGCGCACATCCGTTGCTTGGCCCTGTGCTCATCGGTGCGGCGGTGGCGGTTGGAATTTTGACTGCGGGGATTCTTACCGGCGGCGCGATGAATCCGGCGCGCGCCTTCGGCCCTGCGCTGGCGTCGGGTGCCTGGGCTAATCAAATGGTTTACTGGATTGGCCCCATGATTGGCGGCGCGTTGGCGGGCGTCATCTGCGGTCACTTCCTGTTTAATGATGAGGAGGAATCATCGGATGCACCGGCGTATCCGGCCTCTTAATCAACTTACAATCAACTTGAGCAATGGAAGCCCCGGTGACCACACATGTGGCCGGGGTTTTCTTTTTGAAAATGAACGAACCCATTGAGGTCGCGGCAGGATTAGTTTTTCACGAAGGTCGTCTGCTCATTCACCAGCGCCCAGCGGGTGTGCATTTAGCGGGATTGTGGGAATTCCCCGGCGGCAAACGCGAAATTGGCGAAACCATGCCGCAATGCCTTCGGCGCGAAATGAAGGAGGAACTCGGCGTTACCGTGGCCGTCGGTCAGTGCATCGAAACATTCACCCACGCGTACCCCGAAAAAGTTGTACGGTTGGAGTTTTATTTGTGTGAGCTGATTGAAGGCGAGCCGGCCGGGCTCGACGGCCAACGGTTTGTATGGGTAACGGCGGATGAATTGGCCGCCTATGAGTTTCCTGCTGCCGATGCTCGTTTGCTTGCACGGTTGAAAACGGAAACGGATTGGTGGGAATAAAAATGGTCGGGGTGGTGAGGTTCGAACTCACGACCTCGTCGTCCCGAACGACGCGCGCTACCAGGCTGCGCTACACCCCGACTCAAAACTTTCGGAGCCATTTGGAATCCGAAAGGGCGGGCATTTAAGCGTATCGAGCTCCAAATGCAACGCGTTTTTTTCCCAAACAACAACGTCTTCAGAAGTCATAGGTTAGAACGGTAAGCGGGCAGTAGACTATCCAAAGGCTTTGTGCTTCTGATATATCAAAAAAGGGCGCCCCGGAGGGCGCCCTTGTGATTAGTGTGCTTGAGATCAGACTAGCGGATCACTCCCGTTGCGGACGGGCCGAGGGGGCTGGT